>JAPLCR010000277.1 GCA_026392135.1 Armatimonadota bacterium | reverse complement strand
GCGTTATCCAGCCTCCCCAACTGTCCATATCGAAATGAACCTCTGTATCCCCAAGCGGCATAATGCGCTGATGTGTCTCTGCATAGTCCTGTACCCAGTCACGAATGTGGTCGAAAAAGGCGGAATCTGTGTGCATAGCAGGTTGATGCCCCTGCAAAACGATGTCGGGTCGCCAGTCCAGCATCCACTCCCCGCTTATCGTGTATCCGTCCAGCGTAGCCCCATTGCGATAGACGTGGTTCTGGTCGCGGTGGCTCTTCGAGAAGTCCTCAATCGTATCGAAAAAATACTGGTCTCCGGTATGCGCGAAGCGAACGCCGTCTGCCTCAAAGCCAATCAGCGCGGCAAAGCGGGTGTGTCCGTTCATCGGGTGCAGGCGAAAGGTGTACTCCTCCCACTGAAAGGTTTCGTTCAAGGCAAGTCGGCGGTTCACTTTCGAGGGGATATGCCAGTCGCAGGGGAAGCAGTGTGTTTCGGGGTGTTCCAGAAGGTCAGCGAAGTTCTCTGCTGCCCAGCACTGCGTTCCGAACACACGTTGAAGCGTTGGGATCCCGCATACATGGTCGTCGTGGGCGCGGCGACGCTCTGGCTTAGGATAGCCCTGCCACGCAGAACAGGTGGTGGAGTGGTAGCCGTAGTCGATGGCAAGAACTTTCCCGCTCTCACTTACCACATACCACGTATTCGCGACGGAGTGCGTGTCTAGCCAGACGTGTTCGGTTATTTTGCGAAGGGGGGGCGCATCTATGTGGTCGAACTGCGCGTTTAGGTTTCGGCGCGGCGCACCGAGATGACGGAGGTTCTCTTGTAGTTTTTCTAAGGCGGAATCTACGGAAGAGAGCATAGGAGTTCCCAGACTGGGAAATAGCGCGTCGGGCTTCCACCCGCGCAGAGTTCGCGTTGAGAAAAAACACTGAACTGCTCCGGGCAGGTCGTTATAGTTGTATTGGAAGGGGGCGACTCGTGCTACTTTGCCAGGTGAGTGGATGGCTTCCCCGCAAAAGACGGCGCGTTTTCCGCTCTTCAATACCAATCCTAATCCCACCTGAGTCATCGTGACACCTGGTAGCGGTAGAATTTCGATGTCTAGCCCCGCTAGGGAGAGGCAGTCGTAGTCTTTCAGCACTCCCGCAACGGGTATCCCTTCGATAGGTGCGTACAAATCCCACAAGTTATCGTAGATGATATAGGTTTCGCGTTGCCGAAAATGCTGGTTTGGGTCGGTAAAAATAGCGCGTTCGCCTTCGGGGACGTAGACAGGAATTCCTGCTCGGCTCGCTTGTAACGCTCCTGCGGAGTGGTCACGGAAATAGTGGGTACACGCCAACGCAACGGGCGGCACGGGGAGAGCATCCACCTCATCTAACCACTTACCAGTACCTGCATTAATGATAAGGCACCCCTGTGCGCCAACCACTGCATAGACCAGACAGCTATCCTGAAAAAGCCAGACTCCAGACTCTACTTCTTGCCACATGGCAGTGCCCTCCTACCTACGGTTTTTTGATGCTCTTCACATCTAGTTTTGGTAGGTTCAACGTGAAGGTCTCTTTCGCCTGCTGATAAATGAAAGGTTTACCCGTGAAAGGGTCTAATAAGAGTGCTTCTGCCTGAAGCGAATCTAAACTATCCGGAAAACTGCCCGTCTCTGCCTTGTACTGCTGTAGGCGGGAGTGTAGAAGGGTCATCCGTAGAGTCAAAACATCTTGGTCGTGGAGAGAGAGCGAGAGGGAGTAGTTTGGCACAATGAGTTGAAAGAGTTTCCCTTCTGGGGTCTCTTTGTCAGGAAAGATAGCCCTCTGTCGCTCCGATGCAGGGCGCGAGATACTGCTTCTTACATTGATAAAATAGACCTCAACGGAGACGCGTACCCGCTCCAAAAAGTTGTGTACCTCTTGCTCACGCTTTTTGAGGTGGGCTTGAACGTCCCTTGCAAGTTTAGTATCCCGCTTCTTGAGTGTTTCCAACTCCTCTTTACGGCTAGCAGAGCCTCTCTCTATGGCATTTAACTCTTGATTGATGCGCCTCTCTTCAATCTCTAATGGGGGCAGTAGGGAGGATGGCGCGGAGAGTATCGGCTCTAGTATAGAGCGATACAGGCTACACTGTAAAGCGGTACTCTTGGGGAGAGCGATGTTGATAGAGCGCGTGACCATACCTAGCATAGAGCGACCAACCTTCCAAGTCACAAGGCTCTTGCCCTGTACCACTTCCCGCAAGCGAAGAGCGTGCTTCAGGGCGTTTAGCCCATCCTCAAAACGCCCCTCCTTGAGCGCAGAGGCGTTTTCAACCGCACAGAGTGCTGTCAATATACGGAGTTGGGGGAAACGGTCAACCTCTGCCTGTGCGGCGAGGAAACTCTCAACATCGGTAGCCTCCCCGTCGTCCAGCAGTTGAATAGGCTTTTGAAGCCCTACGCGCAAAAGCCTTTGTGCCTCCTGCACGTCAGGGTTTCTTAAAACCTCCTGTGCGTGGTCAGCAAACGAACCTGTCTCTCGAATCTTTGAAAGAAACAACGTACTCCCCATAAGGATATTTCCTGCCCGAACCAGTTCGAGGTAGCCGTTTTCGGGCGGCACGGCGGTTTGCCCCTGTGCCAATATGGGCAGTAGCAGACACGCGCTTAGGAGGAGACTAACACTGAAAAACTTTTTTCGCAAAATTACTGACCTCTGGGTAGTGTGGATAGGCTTGGCGTAAGTAGCGGAAGCGCGATTAAGACTGGCTCCGCGCCAGCGAACTTTAAAACTTACATCGACTCTGTAGGGTCTTCCGCCTTCAAGGTGTACGCATCGCCTTCCAGACGGTAGGTGAAGGGCTTGCCGGTAAAGGGGTCAATCGCCAGTTCGCCGAGTCGTAACTCCGATAAACGAGCAGGGTAACGCATTCGCTCCCAATGATACCGCCGCAGAGCTGCCCGTACTCCTAGCATCTGTATATTAGCGCGTTCGCGATCGTAGCGATACGCCACCCTATCCCCAGCAATTAGAAATGTGTAAGCGACTCTACCCGCCAAAGTGGTTTTCGGAATCCTTGGAGTGGCTTTGCGTTTGTAGGGCGGGAGTTTCAGGTTCTGGAGTATCTCTTGAAAATAGCTCTCTATCAACGCGCCCGCTTCGCTCATTAGCCCACTCATGCGTCCCACGCTATTTTGAATGTCCCTCTGTAGCCGCATCTCTTCCGGCGTAGAGTCTTCGGCGTTAATGGTGTCAACGATATTCAGAAGACTATTGGGGTCGTTTTTCACCTTCTGGACGGCTCTTTGTATCCACTGCCGCTCGGAGGCTACCAGAGAGGTTACGGGGGAGTCCCAAAGAAGCCACTCCTCTACAAGACGCTGTAGAGCTTCACAGTCCTGTACGGAGAGGGTTTCAAGGTTGCCGTCCAGAGTTCTAAGAACTATAGCGTCCATTCCGATACCAATCATACCAGAGAGCAGTGTCTGCATCTGAATCTGATGACCAAACTGCAAGCCCGCTCGCAATGCTTCCAGCGCATCATGGTTCCTACCCTCCGCCAAGGCAAGGTATATCTCTTTGGCATGGAGACGCGCACAGGAGCGGAGCGGGGCGAGTTCAGGGGTGGGTCCGTACAAAGAATCTAAGTCTGGAGCGTTACGAGGAAGCGAAATGCGCTTATTTAGCCCGGCTAAGAAGAGGACTTTCGCCTGTCGTATCTCAGGCATCTGAAATACACGGCGAATATCGTTTAAAGAGGGGTTTGGGTTGGTGAAGACCTTTTTTGCCTCTTCATTTCGGTTGATTATCATGCCCGCCATTATCCACTCTTCATACCCATTTTTGCCCGAAGGCTTAGGGAAGAGGAGGGCGAACGCATCCCCTTGCTGAGCCTGTTGTGCGAAGAGGGGCGAACCCAGCCCCAGCGTACACAATACAAGGATGAAAACTGTCCAATTCCTCATGGCGTTACCTCTTTCGCTTACGGTAGTAGATAACCTAGAGACGTTATCTACGCGCGAAATAGCCTGCTAACACGAACCCTTACCACAACTCTACTCTCTAATAGAGGTTGTTGACGTAAGAATCTTCGATGAGTCTGTTCAATGACTCTACGCTCTGCCCTTCAATTTTTGTCTGGTCAACCAGTATCTCGGCAAAGCAGGGCAGGGAGGAGTGATGCGGTTCGACGGGCTTATCCCACAGTTTGGAGCGGAGAAGTGCCTTTGCACACTGTAGAAAGCACTCCTCAACCTCAACCGCTATTACAACAACCGGCTCTTTGCCATTCACTGTAAAAGAGGCAAGTATCTCCTCATCCCGAATCAAACAGGCTTTCCCGTTGACACGCAACGTCTCTCCCATCCCCGGAATCATGAACAGAATGCCAACCTGCCCAGTCTCAAGGATGTTCCGCAGGCTGTCGGCGCGACGATTTCCGCGTCGCTCAGGAATGAGGAGTGTCTTAGAATCCAAAACCTTTGCAATACCCGGAGCGTCGCCACGAGGAGATACGTCGCAGTGTCCCCCCTTTCCCACGGTGCCAAGCAATAGGAACGGCGACTCCTCAATGAATGTCCTCATGTGAGCGTCTACTTCTGCCAGTTGCTTCTTTATTACCAGTTCACTCGGCACGCCTATAAGTGCGGTCAGCTCCTCAGCGGAAGTCACGAACTTCCGAAATCGCTCCGTATTCATATATCCCTCGCTTCAAAGAGTAGGGGCAGATGCGCTAATAGTAGCTCGCCCCTTGGTATATTTTTGAGGATAGTGCGTTTAGGCAGTAGGAAATAGTTCTCGCATCTCCTCATCGGAGGGAACGCTTCCGTACTGGCAGATTTGAAACGCCTCCACATACTGAACGCCCTCGCCTTTGCTCTGCTTTTCTAGCGTCGCGATAGTCTTGTCGCGTCGCCAATGTCCGCGTTTCTGAAGCGCCTCCAGTATCATCTGTCGCCGCCCTTCCGTATCGCTCTTTGGCGGAACCTTGTCCAGCGTTCCCGCATTGTAGGGCAGCCACTCGAATACCTGCGAAACATGGGCGCAGGTCATTTCGGTCTTGACATCCATCACGGAGTCTATCGGAACGACTACATCGGCGCGAAAAGCCGTCATCTCGCTGAAATCGTCATACCAGTAGGCGAACACGGGCATACGGTCTAGATGGCGCGTATCAGGGCACATTGTCGGGACGGTCAGCATATACGTTGCGTCCAGAACCAACTGTGCGGTATAGCGGTGGTCGCGGTGATAGTCTTGCGGGCGATTGAAGAGAACGAGGTCGGGTCCCTTCCCCGCCTCTCCAAAACTGCGAATACAGCGCACTACCGCCTCCGTCGTCGCCTTGTCTACGTAGACCTCTCCATCATGCACTCCCAGCGTCTCATAACTCGCGCCGATAGCTCTCGCCGCCGCTTGCGCCTCGTGCAGTCTCCGCTCCGCCAAAAAAGTAGGATGCTTGATATACTCTTGGTAGTAGTGCCCTTTGTCGCCGTTCGTCACAGAGACGAAATGCACTTCGTCTCCCCGCTTTCGGAACAGGGCGGCAGTCCCGCCGATGCTAATCTCGTTATCGTCGGGGTGCGCCCCGATACATAAAATATGCCGTTTAGCCATGATAAAAACTCCTTTTGAGTGGCGTGGTCGCGCCTACTCCTCTTCCCCGTCGTCATCCGTTGCGGGAGCCCTATCGTAATGTTCCACCATACTGCTCATCTGACTACGAAGCAGGTGACACTGCTCCAGAAGAACTGCATCCATCTCGCTCCCTTGCGGAAGGTTTATCCAGCGCATAAGCGCAGAGACCAACAACTCTTTGAGGTAGGCGAAGGAGAAGCCGTCTGTCGCCAACGCCGTCGCGTCCAAGCCCTCCGCAGTGGGACGCATTTCAGACTCCCAGTTGGATATCCACATATTGAGATAGGTGACGCGCTCTGCAACGGCGGGCAGTTCAAAGTGATATTTTCTATCAAAACGGCTTGGTCTATTCACAATCGCAGGGTCGAGTTTCTCAGGGTGGTTTGTTGTCGCCAGCACGATAATCCCGGTGTTCCCCGCGAAGCCATCTAGCTCATTCAGGAAGAAAGAGCGGTTTTTGTCGGTGATGAGCGAGTCGAGGTCTTCCAATATAAGCAAACAGGGAGTTGTTTCCCGCGCACGCTGAAAAACGCTCGTGATACCCCCTTGGTCGGTGCCGTACTGCGAGGTGAAACTCTTTACATAGAGCGGCGCGATTTTCAAATCGTTGACGAGGGCTTTGATAGCGTGGGTTTTCCCATTGCCGGGAGGTCCCAGTAAGAGAATTCCCCGTTTCCAGGGAATCCTATACCTATTGTAGAGTTCACGCGAGGCGAGAAACTGTTTGAGGTCTCGGTGTATCTCCGCTTTAAGGTCGGCGGGCAACACCAGATTGTCGAGGCTAGACGACTGAATGGAGCGGTAGAGTTCCTCGCTCTTACCCCAATAACCCCCATTAAAGACCCATACCTCTTCTCGTAGTTCTGCGCTCCACCGTGTTACCGCAAGAAAAAAAGCATTGGCAAGTCCAACGTCAGGTGTTATAATGAAGTGAATCTTACAGGAACAGTTACTTTTTGTATAGTTGACAAGAACAACCTCGAAGGTATACTCTTCCCACTGTACGCGGTACCAGTTTTGCTGTTCAATGCGATAGAAATCGCCTCCATCGTGATGCCTAAGTATGCGTAAGAGCCTGTTCAAAGTCTTCTCTATATTCTAGTTTGCATAACCCCGCTCCCGCAAAGGGAGGCAGATAGAAATTGCCGTCCTCCGTCTCAAAAAGAGAGTATTCTGGGTACATTTCGCGTAACGTCAGGCGAAGGTAGTAGGATATTGCGTTTGAGGGTTGTTGTAGGGTTTGCAGGACTGTTGGCATCGGATTCATTTTCGCTTCCTTGATGGGCTAGGTTAAAGTCAAGTCTACTCCGGCGACTGTCGCTCCGCTAGTATCGCCAACGAACACAGTTCGCCAAACTCGTGGGCGTATCTAACCCAAGTCTCGCCACCCTCTTCGCTACGGTAGAGGTAGCCGTTCACGCTCCCCGCAAATATCAGGTCGGGGTGCGTTCTGATACACAAAATACGTCGCTTTGGTAAGAAGATATTCTCATCACGTATCATAGCACAACAGAGAGGTTTTTTATTTTCTAGTTCAGGGATGGCAAAAAAATTAGCCGCAGTCATTTCTGACGACGGCTTAGTTTCAAAAAAGGGCTAGAGGTCTGTACTTTTCCTCTACTCCTCGTGTTCTAAGACGAGAGAGCGAATATAGTGCCACCGCTCTATGGGAACGCGCAGGAATAGATCGACTATATCGGGGTCGAACTGCTTGCCGCTAAAGCGTTTTACCTCCTCCTGAGCCACAGAGAAGGGGAGAGCCGCACGGTATGGGCGATTGCTTGTCATGGCATCTAGGCAGTCGGCGACGGCGAAGAGCCGCGCTCCAAGAGGAATCTCCTCCCCCTTTAGCCTCAAGGGGTATCCGTTTCCATCCCACATCTCGTGGTGG
>JAPLCR010000166.1 GCA_026392135.1 Armatimonadota bacterium | reverse complement strand
TGAAAGACATTTCAAGTAGGATTCAACAAACACTCGCAAAATGACTCTTTTTTCGAGTGCTTAAAAATATTACACACCCGAAGAGTGGAGGTCTTTGGAGAAGTTACCTCCTCTGGACTTGATACTCCTTACCCACATCCACGAAGACCACTGCGCGGATATTGTAGCAGTGGCAAACCTAAGCCCCCATGCCCCCATTGTTGCTATCGTAGAGGCGTGTGCTTGGTTGAGCGGGAAAGGGCTTTCCAATCGACTTGCCTACATGAATAAGGGAGGCACGCAGGTGATAGAGGGCATACGAATTACAATGACCCACGCCGACCACACAAGTAGCTTTGTGGAGGCAGATGGGCGCGTAGTCTATGGCGGGGAGCCCGCGGGGTATGTACTGACAATGGAGGACGGCTACACACTGTATCTCTCTGGTGACACCGCTCTCTTCGGAGATATGGCACTGATTGGCGAACTGTACCAACCCCAGCTAGCCATTCTGCCCATCGGTGACCACTTCACAATGGGCCCCCGTGAAGCGGCTTATGCCCTTAAACTGACGAAAGCCTCTGCCGTACTGCCCGTTCACTATGCAACGTTTCCACTGCTTACGGGTACGCCAAAGGCTTTCGCAGAACACCTTGAAGGCTCAGGAGTTACGGTTCACCCTCTCAAGCCGGGTGAAACACTCTCACTTCAAAACTCGTAGTCTATCGCCAAAATGTCCGCCCTAATAGCGTTGATATGGTCGGTTCCTACCGCCTGATGTTTGGGGTGAGGACCATACGCCGCCAACGCCTCTTTATCTACAAAACGGACGTAGAGAGCGTGCGTAAAGCCTTGCGATCGGTTCGTGAAATTCTCACCGCAGGTGAGTTCCAAAATGCCGGGTATCTCGTTTTTCAGGGCACGCAGAGCGTCCATTCCGGCATTGATAGCCTCTGGCGCGGCGGTATCGTGAAATTTGAAGAGTACGATGTGTTCGACCAATAGATAGGTCTCCTTTTGTAGGTTAGATGGGATTCGGAAAGCGTATTCGATATAGCATCGGTTTTGTCCTTCTCTTTCCCAACAAATCGGACTCTCTGTAGAGAATGGTAACTACTCCATGCTCGCCCTTTAACCTAACTACCCTCACTGCTTAAAGCAGGAATGAAGCCTCCTTATCGCGAAAAGAAGAGCAGGAGAGACTGTTATGCCTACACTACTGCCGCCTCGCAAAATCGCTATTATTTTGAACCCGAAGTCAGGGCGCGGAGCCGGAGCCAAGCGTCGCCCAGAACTCGAAACGCTCTTACGGCAAGCTGTCAGCACCCTGCCTAACCCACCTGAATGGGAGATTCTGCTTACCACAAAATCGGGAGGCGGCATAGAGCTAGCACAGCAGGCAGTAGAACAGGGGGCTGACCTCGTAGTGGCAGCGGGCGGCGATGGAACTCTGCACGAAGTGTTGAACGGAGTGTTTGGGAAGTCTGTCCGCATGGGGTTGCTTCCGTTTGGTACAGGCAATGATGCGGCGCGTACTCTGGGCATGGGAACAGACCTCCCTCTCGCCATTCAGACGATTTTGACAGGCAGAGTACAAAAAATCGATGTTGGGCACACACAAGGACACTATTTTATGAATGTGGCAGGTTGTGGTTTCGATGCCGTTGTTGCCGACGCAGTAAACCGCGGGGTCAAATTTCTGCACGGAACCGCCGCCTATATCGCGGGCATCCTTCTCTCTGTAGGCAAGATGCGCCCCGTTCCTATGCGCCTCACTCTGGACGACACGACGCAGGAGATTCGCGCTATACTCTGCTCTATTGCGAACACACGCTCTTACGGCGGCGGAATGTGGATAGCACCGAATGCAGAGGTAGATGACGGTCTCTTTGATGTCTGTATCGTGGGGGATACGAGTATTACAGAGTTTTTTCAAGCCTTCCCGCGTGTCTACAAAGGAACCCATATTACGCACCCCAAAGTCAAAATTGTACGTGCTCGATATGTGCGCGTTGAACCTGCCAAGCCCCTGCCCGTGCTGGTAGATGGTGAAATTATTGGGTGCACTCCCGCCGAATTTGTGATGCACCCCCAAGCCGTAGAGTTTATGGTTCCCGCCAAACCCTCTCAGGAGATTTTATGAGTCTGTATTCATCTACCGATACCGCCCTCTGGAGTGTAATCGTTGAGGAGATAGAGGCGCGTCGTTCGCTTGTCTGCGCTACAGTTGTAAGAGATAGCGGCTCTGTTCCGCGGCGTAGCGGGGCAAAAATGCTCATTCATCCAGATGGGCGTATACAGGGAAGCGTAGGGGGCGGTCTATTCGAATCACTGGTAGTCAAAGATGCGCTTGCCACGCTACAAAGAGGGTATAGCGTAACAAAGGGCTACTCTTTCAATCCTCAAGGAACCTCGCCGCAAGCGTTTGGCGCGATATGCGGGGGGCGCGTGGAGGTGTTTTTGGAGGTTATTATGCCGCCTGAGAGACTAATTATTGTGGGTGGAGGACACTGTGGACGCGCTCTTGCGCGTATGGCTTCTCTCCTCGATTTCGACATTGTGGTCGCTGACGACAGGGAGGACTACTCTCGCCCTGAAGATTTCGCTTTCCCTAACGTGAGCCAAGTGCTACACCTCCCCGCAAGCTATGAGGGGCTGCCCCTTCCCGATGAGAACACCTACATCGCCCTTGTGAGTAAAGGGTTTATCACCGATGAAGCCGCGCTACGCCGTATTTTGGACTACCCCGCCGCCTATATCGGCATGATTGGGAGCTGCAGGAAGCGTGATACGGTCTACGAGAACCTGCGTAAAGACGGCGTTTCGGAGGAGAGGCTCGCCTCTATTCACGCGCCTATCGGCTTAGAAATAGGCGCGGAGACCCCCGAAGAGATAGCCGTTAGCATTCTGGGCGAGATTATTCGTGTTCGCTCTCAACGCAGAAAAGCCCAACCCTCTAGCGAAGCAGAGTAGAAGAGTCTCTGTCTGCATTTTAACAAAAAAAAGCCGGATACTTATCGTTTAAGTATCCGGTGAGTACTGCATCATCCCAACAGTACTCTCAATAGAGAAAAGGGTGATTGTTTGCTCGGAGAGCGAGCGCACAATTAGTATTATAGGGTGCTTGTGTTAAGCCTGCGTTAAGGTGCGCTTAACTCTCCGTTAAATCCTGTTGCAACATCGAGTCAAGAAGGTAATCTCTATTTCTGTGTTGAATAACCACTCAAGCAATCCACACAATGGATGACACTGGTTCGGGGGAGGAGAGAAGTAATGAGCGTATACTGGAAGAGACTAACAACGCGGTCTATTTTTCTATTCAGCCTAATAGCCCTGTTCTGCACAGGAACGACCCTGCAAGCGAGAGCCGACAAAACACAAGGCTATGCGTGGGGAGCAAACTATGTGGGTCAACTTGGAAATGGTAGTAACGTCGATAAGTCTTTCGCGCAAGGCATCGTCGCCCTAAAGAACGTAACACAGGTAGCTTTGGGAGATTCTCACTCCCTCGCCCTCAAGTCAGATGGAACAGTATGGGCATGGGGAAATAACTGGACTGGTCAATTAGGAGATGGAACCAATATCGGCAAGAACACTCCTGTTCCAGTCTCAGGGCTTGCAGGTGTAGTTCAAGTAGCGTGCGGCGGGTTTTACTCTCTTGCCCTCAAGTCTGACGGAACAGTGTGGACATGGGGAGCCAACAATTACGGGCAATTAGGAGACGGGACGGGCGGATATGGAGGGAGCGACTTCGATAAGAACACTCCCGTTCAAG
>JAPLCR010000299.1:22971-23358 GCA_026392135.1 Armatimonadota bacterium | reverse complement strand
CCCAGTACCGCACTCTGCGCGACAACCTCGATAACGAGTATCAGCGTATGCAAGTGCAGTACGATAGTGACTTAGAGCGCATTAAAGAGGGTATTCGCCTTGTGGTGGCTCCGACGGCAGAACAGGACATAGTAAGCAAAAAGCAGTCGCTTCTTATGGTCGCCGCCGCTCCGCTGGTAGGTCTCGCCTTCGCTTTTGCACTCTGCCTACTGACTGAGGTGACTGTCAATAGTGTGCGTATTGTACGCGCACTTTCACAACATGACGACGAATTAGAAGGATAGAAAGAGGATATTCAACTATGAGAGTGTACACTACCTCCCCTCTATATCACTATATTGAACTGATATTCCGAACCCGTAAAATGTTCATCCTCTCGATGGTGAT
>JAPLCR010000299.1:5893-22937 GCA_026392135.1 Armatimonadota bacterium | reverse complement strand
GATGGTGATATGTACGGGTGCTATGGCATCTATCATAATGTTAAAGCCCAAAACTTTTACGGCAACAGCCATTCTCCAGCTGTACGATGATGGAGTAGGCGGCGGCGGCAACTCTGACCAAGAGACGAAGGATAAAATCGGCTCCATCAATGCCAAAGTGAACCTGTTGCAGATACACCTCAAGGACAGAGAGTTCTTCAAAAAGGCGTTTGAGAATGCAGGACTGGACAAGGATAAGCCCGAAGCCGAACTCGACAAGATGATTAAAGACGCGCAAAGTAGTGTCAGTTTTTCGGTAAACGGTATCTCCTTCTTGGAGATATATGCCAAGTCGCCCACCTCGTTCTGTGTCCCTATTTTGAACGCAGTGATAACGCAGTACAGCAAAGCGGTCTTCGCATCAAGTACCAAACGGCAACTCGCCTTTTTGAACCAGATGTCCAACTTTGTCTCTCTCTATAAAGATAGTGCGGACAAGTCGGAAAAAGCACTCCATGATTTTGAAGACAAGTATATCAAGTTGGGCGTGCCTGACCCTACCGGAATTATTCAGGAGATCAATGTCCTCCGCTCCCAAGTAACAGCACAAAAGAGCCAGGTAGAAATATATGGGTCAGAGATAAAAACCTATACAACGGCACTTGAGAAGGTACCTGAGAAGCAGGAGCTAGACTCCGTTCTTGAGGTGATACCCGTTACTGAATCTGCCGAGTATAAAGCCTATCTGAATGAAAAAAGCCGTCTTGAAGAGAAGATGTCGGTCTTGAGAAAGACCTATACGGAGCAAGACCCACGGGTGATGGAGGTCAATAAGGCGATAGAAGACGTTAAGTTTAAGATGAAGACGCTGGAGGGGCAGAAGGTAAACCCTAATAGCGGTAAAAAAACAATACGTCGCCAAATCAACCCGCAGTACACACAGCTACAGGGGCTACTTGTTAGCTCTCAGAACCGTCTTGCAGTATCGAAATCGCAACTAGCAAGTATATCCCGCCAACTGGACGCAGCCCGTAAGCAGTTGCCGCTTGTTCCCGAATATCGTTCAAAATACGGTGAACTCAGCACACGCTATGCCCAGTACCGCACTCTGCGCGACAACCTCGATAACGAGTATCAGCGTATGAGAGTGCAGTACGATAGTGACTTAGAGCGCATTAAAGAGGGTATCCGCCTTGTGGTGGCTCCTACGGCAGAACCGGATTCTGGCGGCAAGAAGACCATGCTTCTGTTGATTGCGGGTCCTATTATGGGCTTGGTTATCGCTTTTGCGTTCTCTCTGCTTACCGAAACACTTGACCATTCGATTCGTACTCCTTCCGATGTAGAGCGCTACCTTAATAAGCCTGTTTTGGCGGTACTACCCAATATGCGCCCCGCCAAGAAGGTTACAGAGTTGATTCGTATTGCGGTGAAAGGAGATTGGAAGGATGCACCTCCTGCCCTCCCACCCGGTAAGAGGGGGACTACTCGTCGAGACAGTTCCTAGAGGATTTTTCTGTACCTGCCCTCGTTCTCCGCTTTAGCCCTCTAACTCTCGGTTCATGGGGTATTTGTTGAGGAGTTTTAGATAGGTGGTTTATGTGGTCACTGCAAAGAGGCTCTTACATACCCCAACTATCCGTTTTCAGAGAAAGTGCTTTATCTGCCGAGAGCAGGTGAGAGCAAGGTACAAAAACACTCTTGAATTGCCGATAATAGTGTAGAGAGTTTTTCTTGTAGAGAGTAGTACGCTTCCAGAGGAGCGTCGTTCCTGACGAATATCTAATAATGAACGAAGACCAACAACCGGAGCCTATTAAACCGAATAACCCTTTTCGCCGCGCCAAAAGATACTTCATCACAACCCGCAGATTCCGAATCCATCTCCACCCCCGAAGAAGAGCCTAGCCTACCAAGCCTACAGGATGAGAGGCGCAAGCGTCGCCTTACACGTCTCCACGCAGCCCCCGAATCTCCACGTCCTCAAGAAGAAGGAAATATCGCGACCAATGTCGAACTGCAAGGACTAAAGCGCAGAAAAGATAAAGGGCGCGGACGTATTCTGCTTCCTGAAGAGTATGCAGGGATGCACGCTGAGATTGAGCGTGCTTCCAGCCCTTCTCGTTGTTTTGTGGTCGGTGTCACGAGTGCGGTCTATGGCGAAGGTAAAACCACCATCGCAATGAACCTCGCCGGAACGATGGCACAAAACTCTGTACAGCGTGTGGCTCTTGTAGACGGAAACCTTCGCAACTGGGATCTACAACTGCGCTTGAACCTGCCGCCGTGTGTTGGACTGGTAGACTACCTCGAAGGCAAAGAGGACGACCTAGACAACATTATTCAACACACCGAACTGGAAAACTTTGTACTGATTCCGGCTGGACGCGCCGCCATAAATCCTTCTCGCCTCTCCCGTTCTCCTCGCCTTATGGAGTTTATGAACGAGATGCGGATGCGATACGATTTTGTGATTTTCGATATGGCTCCTATTCTTCCCGTCGCCGATGCACGTGTTCTCTCTAGCGTCGTGGATGAAATCATCATAGTGGTGCGTGCAGGGATTACTCCACGAGAGATAGTCTCCCGCGCCATCGAAACGATAGGATCCGATCGGGTGCATGGTGTTGTCCTGAACGGTACAGAGACTTCTATGCCGCGTTTTCTACAGCGGTATTTCCTATGATGCTTCCAATACTACTCTCTGACGTTTTGGGAAACCTACACTATGAAGCGATATACCTTTGTACTTATCGTAAGCCTCGCCTTTCTGATTTTTAGTGCGCTTCACGCGCCCCTCCTGTACGCCGAAACCAAGCCCCCTGCGCTTTTCAGCCCTATCACTGCACTCGCCTTCAGCCCCGATGGAACCCATCTTGCTGTTGGAACCCTCCGAACGGCTCTTCTCCTTGACGTTAGGACGGGCAGAGAGGTGGCACGGCTCGGCGGGCACGCGGGTGCTATCACCTCCCTCGCTTTTCGCCCCGATGGAAGGTTGCTGGCAGTAGCGGGCGGGTCTCCGGGCAAGTTTGGAGAGATAAAACTCTGGAATGTCGGCACAGGCAAGCTCCTCAAAACACTCACCGGACACGCAGACGTTATCTATGGTATCGCCTTCCGGCGTGATGGGCAGAGGATTGCCGCGGGAAGTTACGACAGGCTTGTTTCTATCTGGAACCCCTCTGGGGGCACTCCCAAAATGCTCAAAGACCACACCGACGCAGTCTATGGAGTCGCCTACAGCCCTGATGGAACTCGCATCGCTTCAGTTGCTGGTGATAGAACTCTCAAAATTTGGGATGCAGAGAGTGGAAAGCGCGTCTATACCCTGAGTGAATCCACCGCAGAACTTTTCTGCGTCGCTTTTCGCCCTGATGGGAGGCAGCTAACGGCGGGAGGAGCCGACAAGACCCTGCGAACATGGACTGTCACGCCTACTTCCGGTAGCCTTGTGAAATCTGCCTTCGCGCATCAAGCCGCGATTCTGAGTGTGGTCTACGCCCCAGACGGAAACACCGTCCTTACGACAGGCGAAGACTCAGCGGTCAAACGTTGGAACGCCCTCACCCTTGCCGAAGAGTATGTCTACCCGCGCCAACCTGACACGCCTCACGCTCTCGCCCTCACTGCCAGTGGGCTAACCCTCGCGGTTGGCAGGCACAACGGCTCTCTCGCCCTCTACAACACGTCCAGCGGCAAACTGCTTTATGAACCCCTCAAAGGAACCTCTGCTGTACTGCGTACTATACGCGCCCTCTGTCAGCAGAGCAGTGAACTCAAGGAGAAGCCGACAGGCGGTCCCACCCTTTTCACAGCATCACTCGGTGCAATGTCACCAACGGGGCTACAAAGGGGCAAATCAGGGCAGTTTACCTTCTTTGGCGGCAAGCTGAACCATGCGAAAGCCATCTGGTTTGATGATGCAGGACTACAGGGCAAGATCGTCATGCCCCCCGACCCTAATGAAGGAGTTCTACGGGTAGACATTACCAGTACCTCACAGACACGCATTGGGCTACATAGCTTGATAATCGAAACACCTAACGGAACCACGGGAAGCCTCACTTTTGCAGTGGGTGACTGGCAGGAGATACCCCAGAAGGAGCCAAATGAGACCCTCCAGACGGCACAAGTCATCACCCTGCCCTCCACCTTGGTTGGTGCGATAGAAAAGCCCGGTGATGTTGACGTATATAGGTTTGACGCGAAGGCAGGAGAGGAGATTGTCTTTGATGTGCTAGCGCAACCTCTTCGCTCCCGCCTTCAGCCCGTGCTTACCCTACTTGATGGTCAAGAGAAAACACTGGCGGAGAGTACTATTCGCTCTGGACGCGCCGATACCTACCTCGGCTACCGCTTTGCGGTAAGCGGAACCTACTATCTGCGCGTTAGAGACTTTCAGAACCAGTCGGGCGGAGATGTGACCTATCGTATCAACGCAGGAAACCTTGCCTTTGTGACGCGGGCATTTCCGCTCGGAGTTGAGAAAGGAACTACCTCCGAAGTTCAACTAGAGGGGTTTAATTTAGGGGTAACCCGCAAAGTCCATGTTCAAGCCCCGCCTAAAGAGACAGGAGATAAGTTCTATACCCTCTCAACGGTAGACGGTAAACCCATGCAACTCTACGGTGCAGCCCAAATCGCACTTGGTGACGATGCCGAAACGCTCCAAAAAAAGGGAAACGAGAGCCTAGGGAACGCGCAGAGCGTACCCTTCCCCGTTACAATCAATGGTAGATTATGGGATGGCACGCCGAACCCAAAAGGTCGTCCGATATCTCACTACTTCCGCTTTTCTGCTAAAAAAGGGCAGAAGGTTGTGCTAGAGACGTTGGCACGGCGGCGAGGCTCTGCCCTCGACACGATGATTGAGGTTCTGGATAAGCAGGGCAGACCGATTGAGCAGGTTGTACTGCGTGCTGTTGGACAGACCGAAATCACTTTGAATGACCGCGATTCGTTTAGTACTGGTATGCGAATCATCAACTGGGACGATTTTCATATCGGAGACTATATCATGGTGGGGCGCGAAGTGGCGCGGGTAGTCGCGCTCCCAGAGGGACCTGACAACGATATTCAGTATCGCAACTATCGTGGTAGGCGCTTAGGCTACTATGGAACCACACCGGAGTTTCACACAGTGGGAGCCTCCGTCTACAAGGTAGAGGTACATCCTGCGGGTAGCCATTTTTCGCCCAACGGCTACCCGCTTACTCGCCTGAACTATCAGAATGACGATGGTAATGCCCTCTTCGACAAGGACTCGTATCTCGAATTCACTCCTCCTGCCGACGATGAGTACACTGTGCGTCTAACGGATGCGCGGGGGCAACAGGGTGAAGACTACCCCTATCGCTTAATGATTCGCACACCGCACCCAGATTTCAAGGTCTCCTTGTCGCCATTCCACCCAAACATTCCGCAAGGCGGCGGAGCGGTGGTAAACGTGGAGTGTGAGCGTTACGACGGGTTTGACGGTGCGATAGACCTCAAGCTCATCAATCTGCCTATAGGCTTCACCGCAACCACGACGACCATCGAAGCGGGTGAAGTGAGTGCCCGTATTCTTATTACCGCGCATCAGAGTATGGCGGGAAGCCTTCGCAAATTCTGCGTGGACACTCCCATGCTTGTCGCGACTGCCAAAGTAGAGGGGAAGGAGCGGGTGCAGACGCTTCCATCATTGGTACATACTCCGCTTTTCACGGTACTACCAAACCCTGACCTCTCGGTGACCACTGACCGCCATGAGGCGACGCTTCGTCCCGGCGGAGAGACAACTCTGGAGGTAACTGTTTCGCGCAAAGGTAAGTATGGGCGGCGCGTACCTGTAGATGTGCGAAATTTGCCCTTTGGAGTGCGTGTGATGAATGTGGGGCTGAACGGGGTTTTGGTAAGAGACGATGAGATAAAGCGGAAGTTCACTCTCTTCTGCGAACCTTGGGTCAAACCGCAAACGCGCTCTATCTATGTGACAGGCGAGGTGGAAGGAGGAGTAGGCAACACAGCACTCCCCATTACTCTCAAGGTGGAGGGGGCGCGGAAATAGGGGTACTAATGACCTATTTTGTTTGTATTGCAACTCCTACGACAAGTTGAATCCCCATACTAGACCTCTTGCATAAGTAGGCTCTATTGATAGGCTGGCGCGGGGCGCGTCCCTCAACCTGCCCTCATCGGGCATCCTTCTCCCGAATCGGGAGAACTTATGCAAGAAGCCTACTATTAGGGATAAGTGAAGTGGTTGCAGATGTTGTCATCGCTTGTGTTGGCGCAACCCGCGTTGCTAACATCGCACATACCATCGGAGACAAGCGGGTAGGCGTGGATAAGGTTGCAGCCAGTGAGAGTTTTGCTTGCGACAATGGTTTGCGGCTTGTACCACTTTACATGACCATCGTAGAAGGTAGCATTAAGACCGGAGGAGTGCCGGTTTGCGGCAAGAGCCATTCTATCCAGTATAGAGTCGTATTTGAAATCCCCGTTGAAAGGTTCAATCCAACTATCTGCTATTGGGTTGCCTGATGTGTCTTTCCCCCACTTTTCTGTCACTACAATCGTTTCGGAGGGGCTATCTACACTGGTAAGCGCAAGTCCCTCTGCGGCGCGTATCGCAATGTAGGAGCGTAAAATGGTGGTGTTACCAGTCGCATCTTTACTCAGTGTGGGCAGGTCGTCGCTAGGGCAGACCAGTACCTGCGTGTTTTTGATGTAAGGCATGAGCGCATTCCACCAGCGCACCGGGTTGATACTAGCGGCATCGGGAAGAATGGCTCCTGTGCGGGAGCGAGAGGGGGTTGTGGTGGCGGCGTAAAAGAAGAGCCGCTCGTCGTAATCCTGTACATACATAAGAATTGCGGTTCCGACCTGCCGCTCATTAGACAGGCAGGAGGTCTGCCGCGCCTTCTCCCGTGCTTGTGCAAAGACTGGGAACAGTATCGCCGCGAGTACTGCAATAACTGCTATTACGACAAGCAACTCAATAAGTGTGAACCCTCGTTTTACCTGCTTCATTCGGTTCTCTCCTCTGCTATCCTCAAATTTTAAGCGTATCCCCACTGCACTAACGGGCAGTTAAGCCTCTGCGGAAAACTTATCAGCACGATTCTGCTTCGCAGAACAAGATTCCTGCCTAATGTGAGTGTGTTTATAGCATAGTATTCGTATATTCGATTTGTCGAATATACGAATACTATGCTATAATGGAGAGTGTTACCCTATCAGAAGGGAGTGTTCTCCATGCAAGACGCTTTGAGACAGTTTAAAGCGAATATCTTTCAAGCCCTCGCCCACCCCACACGAATCGCCATTGTGGAGGTGCTTCGCGACGGGGAGTTACCTGTGGGAGTGATTATCGAGCGTTTGGGAGTGGAGCAGGCGAACGCATCTCAGCACCTTGCGGTGTTGAAGGCGAAGCAGATAGTCGCGTATCGTAAAGAGGGGAACCAGGTTTTCTATTCGGTACGTGACCCGCTACTAATAGAGGTTTTGGATATTTTACGCCGTTACTTCCAAGCGCATTTGACGGAATCTATGGCAATGTTGACGGAAATGGCGCAGAGCGAATCTGTAGTGAATGGAGCCAAAAGCCTATGAGTGTTTCTGTACCATCCAACGACAAAGAGGTGAAAATTCGCCCGAAACTACTTACCTGCTTGAAAACCTATACGCGGCAAGACTTCACCGCCGATTTAATTGCGGGCTTAACGGTTGGGCTGGTAGCGCTTCCTCTGGCTATGGCGTTTGGTATAGCAAGCGGAGTCACGCCGCAAGCGGGTATCTACACTGCGGTTGTAGCAGGTTTTATCATCTCCGCGCTTGGGGGGTCTCGTGTACAGATTGGGGGACCTACAGGCGCGTTTGTGGTGATAGTGGCAGGGATTATCGGCAAGTTCGGTTTAGGCGGGCTGTACATGGTTACGCTTATGGCGGGCATACTGCTGATAGTAATGGCGATTACAGGCTTGGGAGCGGCGGTAAAATTCATACCGCGTCCTGTCACTATCGGCTTTACAAACGGAATCGCCCTGCTTATCGCCTCTACGCAGATTAAAGACTTTCTGGGGCTAACTACGCCCTCTGTTCCGAGCGAATTTCTGCCGCGAATGAGAGTTCTCGCCGAGCATATCAGGACGATAAACCCATCTCCTATTCTACTCGGAGCTGGTTCGCTGGCGGTGATTCTGCTCATACCACAATTCACCAAAAAGATACCTGGCTCTATTATCGCGCTTCTGCTCGGAACCGTAGCCGCCGCTCTTCTGCACCTTCCCGTCGCCACTATAGGAAGCAAATTTGGCGGAATACCTTTAGGACTGCCAAAGTTCGCTATCCCTACTTTTCAGCCGGAACTCATCCTTCCTTTGCTTCCCTCCGCGTTTACAGTGGCGTTTCTCGCCGCGATAGAGAGTCTGCTATCGGCGGTGGTTGCGGATAGCATGAGCGGCGACAAGCACGACTCAAACACTGAGTTGATGGCGCAGGGCATCGCCAATTTAGCGAGTCCGCTCTTTGGGGGTATCCCTGCAACGGGAGCGATTGCGCGAACAGCGACTAATGTGCGCTCCGGCGCGAAAACGCCTGTCGCGGGTATCGTTCACGCGCTGACCCTCCTTTTTATTCTTATGGTTGCGGCTCCTCTCGCCCGCTTTATCCCGCTCGGTACGCTAGCGGCGGTTCTGTTCGTGGTAGCGTACAATATGGGTGAATGGAGGGGGATACCTAGTATTCTCAAACTCTCCCGCGCCGACATCGCCGTATGGCTCGCTACTTTCGCGCTTACGGTTTTCGCCGACTTGACGGTTGCGGTAGAGGTGGGAGTCGGCTTGGCGAGTCTGCTCTACATCCATCGCATTTCGCAAACGACGACGGTAACGAGGGTGACAGAGGAGTATATCGAAAACGCCCGTCCTCACATCTTGCAAGACAAAGAGGTTCCCCCCTACGTCGCCATCCTCCGCATACATGGACCCTTTCTGTTCGGCACAACAGATAAACTCGGTGAAGAGACGAGCGACCTCTCCCTCTTCCCGCGGGTGATAGTTCTGCGCCTCCGCAACATGACCGCGATAGATGCAACGGGGCTTCATGCGCTGGAAGTCCTCTCTGACAGACTGAAAAAAGCGGGCAAGACCCTCCTACTTTGCGGCGCGAGAGACCAACCTGCACAGTTCCTAGAGCAGTCTGAATTTCGGGAGCATATTGGGCGAAACAACATACAGCCCCATGTTGAAGCGGCACTAGAGCGTGCGAAGGAGATTGGTGAGGGTTTGGAGAGGGAAGGGCAAGAGTTCGTGAGAGGCTAGACCTCCAATGCGCCCATGTAACGCCTCTCTGTGATGAAATTTGGAGGAGGGAAATCACTCCCGATAGCGAACTGTATATAAGACGTTATGAGGGGGGTGAGCCGTGTTTCAAGTTCCTGGAAACTTTGCCGTCAACATAGCCGCATGGTATAGCGATGTCGGGCGTAAGCGTCGGTTTGACCGAAGACCCCAAAAGATGCAGGGTTATCTGCGATTTTCTTGAACACTCTTTATCTATTTTTTGAAAGGAACCCCCAATATGGCTGTCTGTGAGATAAAGTTTTTTAGCGAGGCACTGCAGAAAGCAACCTCTGCAACCGTGATTCTGCCCGAACAGAACCTGACTGCACCCTTCGCAACCTTCTATCTTTTGCATGGGCTTTCTGATGATCAGAGTAACTGGCAGAGGCGCACAAGTATTGAACGCTATGTTGCTGACCTGCCCCTGATTGTGGTTATGCCCGATGGTGGGCGCGGATTCTACTGCGATGCGGCGGAGGGGGCGGCGTATGAGACTGCGCTTGGCCATGACTTGGTCAACTATGTAGATGCCCTGTTCCAGACGAAAGCGACCCGTGAAGGACGGTGTATTGGAGGGCTTTCCATGGGTGGTTATGGCGCAGTCAAATTGGCTCTAAAGCATCCTGACCTCTTCTCCTCTGCGGTGAGCCATTCCGGGGCACTCGCTTTCGCCCACTACCCCCTGCCAGACGATGTTGAAAACAGGTTTGCGGTAGAGTTTCGGCGTATTATTGGCGACAATCCTGTAGGCGGTGAAAACGACTGTTTCGCTCTCGCAGAAAAACTAAACCCCTCTGAGCGTCCACATATTCGTATTGATTGCGGGGTGGATGACTTCCTGATAGAATCGAACCGCGCATTCCATGCTCACCTTGAAGAGATAGGGTACGCCCATCAGTACGAAGAGTTCCCCGGAGCGCACACATGGGACTACTGGGATGTTCATGTTCAGGATGCGATAGCCTTTCACGCTAAGAACTTAGGAATTACCGTAACTAAATGAGCCAAACCCCTCTCTTCACCCGCCGAAATGCGATACAAAGTACACTTTTTTCGAGCTTAATACCCGCTTTTATTTCCTCAAAGGTACTGGGGAACTCCCAGAGGCAGGCGGTCTCGAATCGTGTCTCTGTTGCGCTGATAGGTGCAGGAGGCATGGGCAACGCGCATCTCGACAAGCTGCTGGGTAGGCGTGACGTAGATGTTCTCGCCGTGTGCGATGTGTATGAACCCTACCGCAACAAAACGAAGAAGCGCATTGGGGAGCAGTGCGCGGCGTACAACGACTACCGCTATATTCTCGACAGGAAAGATATTGATGCGGTACTGATTGCGACCCCCGATCACTGGCACGCACTGATCACGAAAAATGCAGCAGAGGCAGGAAAAGACATCTACTGCGAGAAGCCCTTTATCCATTCGATTGGAGAGGGTAGACCCGTCATTAACGCGGTTCGCAGGTATGGGCGCATCTGTCAAGTGGGGAGCCAACAACGCTCCGATGCGAAGTTCCGGTATGCGTGCGAACTGGTGCGAAGCGGGAAAATTGGGAAGGTTCATACTGTACACACCGGTTTCTCCGGTGCTCCCAAAGGGGGAGATACCCGTGTTACAAGCCCGCCTTTGGGCTTGGACTGGAAGATGTACTCAGGTCCTGCACCCCTCACACCGTTTCAAACAGACCGGTTCGGCTTCAATTTTCGCTGGTTTTACGACTACTCCGGTGGCATGATGACTGACTGGGGAGCGCACCACAACGACATTGCACAGTGGGGGCTTGGGATGGATGAAACGGGGCCTGTTGAGATTGAGGGGTTCGCTACGTTTCCCACGGAAGGGGCTTTTGATACGGCGACCTCATTTGAGATTCTCTACACCTATGCGAATGGGGTACGTCTACGCTGTAGCAACCTTCAGCGCGGTGTGCGCTTCGTGGGGACGAACGGCTGGATATTTGTGGATAGAGGGGTTCTGGAAGCCTCCTCGCCCGATATCCTGGAGATACAGCTGGGTGCGAACGATGTTCACCTCTACGAAAGCGCGGAACACCATGAGAACTGGCTGAACTCAATTCGCACGCGCCAACTGCCTATATGTGACGCGGAGACGGGCTTTCGCTCTGTAACGGTGTGTCACTTAGGAAATATCGCTATTCGATTGGGGCGCAAACTGAGCTGGAACCCGCAGACAGAGCGTTTTGTGGGCGACGAAGAGGCGAACCGATGGCTCTTCCGCCCTTATCGCGCTCCTTGGCATCTTTAGGTTCGAGACTATGAAGGTACACGGAACCCAACTGCCCTAAAACACCCTCTAAATCTTCTTAGAGTTGCTCTAGTTTCGTTATCCACTCGTTGAAATGGGGGCATTTTGCGCGGAGAGTGGGAAGCCCAATGAGTTCTGCAATGTCTGGACCATCGCTACTCTCTTTGTAGGCGCGAAAGGCTTCTTGAATACGCTTTTTGGGGTGTGTTGTAGCTACATCATCAATATGCTCCAACAACTCATTGTATTGTGTAATCGTTTCCTTGAGGCGTACAATTCCACTTGTGGGCGTTGCAAAGATACTGAATACATCAGGGTTCGCAAAGAGCAGGGTTTCATATTCTTAGAGTTGGATATAGGGGATGAACCGCTCATCGCCAATATCCTCAAAAAAGCTCTTCTCTAACGCCGCCAGATAGGGATAGGGATTATCAGGATTGAGCGTACAGTTCGCTTCCGGGAAACTCTTCGGCAGGGCGTAGAGGTCAATCATCGTAGTAAAGAAAACTTCTTGACCTGGGCGCTCCTTTAATGTATTGCGAATGTCATTGGCGATAACCTTATAGTTACTTACACCGCCGCGAGTTATCTTTCCATGTTCTCTAGAGTTAGCGATTTTTTTCGTAAAGACAAGAGTGTTCTGTTTAGTCAGATGTGGCACCAGCACCTGACGGCAAAACCCTTGTTCGCTGGAGCCCTCGCAAAACACATAAAGATGTTTCATGGAAAAATAGTTCCCCCAATAACATTCTTTTCCCAAATCTCGCCGAGCGAGTAATCTTCTAACCAGTCCGCTAAGAGAACGCTGTCCAATCTCCGAAATTGAGATGCCCCATCAACAGTGTCCACTACTATAACATCTTCAGGCTGAAAATAGTTTATAAGAAATGGGGATTGCGTAGCGACAATAGTCTGCGTTCTGTAAGAAACAGATTGAATGAGTTCCGCCAAAATCTCTACGGCGTAAGGGTGTAGCCCTAACTCCGGCTCATCCAAAACTATCAAGAGAGGGAGATTCTCTTCCGGTTGCAAAAAGAGAGTGGCGAGAGCCATCATTCGTAACGAGCCATCAGAAGTTTGATAGGAGGCGAAAGGATAGTCGCTCTCTTTCTGCCTCCATTGCAAACGAATCTGTCTTTCGTTCTCAGGCGTGGGTTGGAGGTCAAAATCATCAAACAGAGGAACGACTTTCCGCAATACGCTAACAATGCGACGGTAAGCGAGCGGGCGGTGATTTTTATAAAAATAGAGCATTGCCGCGAGATTGCCCGCGTCAGGAGAGAGGAAGTAGTTGTACGTTACCTCGCAGGGAAGACTGATATTCGCCTCCGGAGAGGTATCGTGGAAGTGATAGCGTCTGCAACGCGCTAAAAGCCCGTACACTACCTCCGCTGTCTTGTTTCCTCTCTCTTTCTCTTCGCGAAGACGAGTCTCGTACCCGCCGCCAAGCGATTTCTCATAGGGAAGCCCCTCGTTAAGCACGGCACTAAAGCGAAGCCGCTCTTTCGTGAAAACGAGTTCGTTAGCAACCGTAGAACCAAGTTCAAACGAGTAGGAGTTTTCGCCTCTGCTCGTCGTGAAAACAAGTTCCGCACTCATTTCAGGGGTTCGCTTCGCCCCATAGTGTAAAGCGGAATTCGCCCCTCCTACTTTCCGCCTAACAAAATCTGCTAACTGCTCACCCACCAAGCTGTTCAGCAGATGAAAAAACGAGAGGAGATTCGATTTCCCCGCGCCATTCGCGCCAATCATCACGTTAACGCTGTTTAGCTTGAGCGGCTCTTCCATCTCGCGAATGGACTTCCATCCGCTGACTTTCACGCTCTCTAGCCTATCGTAAATCTCCATGCTAATTCTTCTCGTGCCCTAGTGTGGGGCAGTGTGCCTCCCCCGTCTCCTTATCGTAGACATACTCCTGCTTGGTATCGGGGCAGATAAGCGACTCACGTGGGAACTTGAGGTCGGCAAAACTTTCGGGGTTCTTTTCATTATCAGTATCGGCTAGTTTGAAGTTTTTGATACCGAGTCGCACCTGTTGAAGATTCATGAGGCAAGCCGTAGATTTTCCGGCTTCATAGGGTGTTTTAATTTTTACGCCGTTCTTATCTTTGCCGCCAATAAGGTAGTTATAACTTATACCTCCAAGAATAGTCAGCACGGCAAGCACTACCAGTATCTCGATAAGCGAAAAGCCGTGTTGCAAGCTATTTTGTCTGTTAGACATCTTCCTTACTCCTCTCTATGCAGTAGCCTCTATGATGAATAGAGGTTGACCGTATTCGGCGGGAAGCCCCTCTTCAATCAGCACCTCTCGAACGATTCCGCTTTGAGGGGCGCGTACCTCATTGAGTATCTTCATCGCCTCAATAACGCCGACGACCTGCCCATCGATCACGCTCGAGCCCACGCCAATCGGCTTTTTGCCATGATGAAAAAATCCCACACAGGGTGAGGTGATGAAGACCGTGTCGTCTAGCTCTCCCTCCGCACTCTCTTCATACGCAGTTAGTGCTGTGCCCTGCTCAGCAGTCTCTGCCTCCTGTAAGGGGTCTCCCTCATAATGGGGAACAAGAGTTATATTGGGTTGACGAATGGTAATACGAGAACTGCCCTCGCGTAGGGTCAGCTCTCGTATTTTTGAGTCGCGCACGAGCAAAACGAGTTGCTCTATCTCCTCAACCTGCATATCGGCTCCAATCTCAAATTTTTATTTTGAATACACAGTACTCAAGGAATCGCAAGCTCCATGTTAGCAGAACGAGAGTCGCACAGATTACCAGAATAAACTCTAGACTAAACGAACCTGCGACTTTCTGCGAAAAATCGGTCACCTTACCACTGTTGAGGGTGACGTGACCTATGATAGAATCGAACTTTTCGACCATCTGCCCTGCAAAGGCTTTCAGGTTCTCAAACTGCAAAAACACAAGTACCGGAATCGCGAGTGTAACAAGGGGGGCGAAGAAGTTATATTTTAGACGTTGGTGTTCGGTGTAGATGATGCAGTTATGGCATCGCTCCTTCTGTTGTTGGGGGGTGATATTGGGGTTGACAGGGATTTTTACACCACGTGGACCTATCCTTGTTGGAATGCTCTTGAGCATATCCTTCTCATCTTTATTAATGAGGTCTCCCAATGCCACGAAGCCCTTCGACTCACTCAACTCTTCCTGAGAGACTTTTTGTTTACCGGTGGACATGGCGAGTTGGATGATGTTCTGCTCACACATACAGCCCACGCCCTGTTGCCAACATTTCGTTTTCGCATGGTAGATAGGGCAGGTCTCTTTAATTGCGGCTCTACAGAAAGGGAGTTGCCAGCATGGAGCGAATGCACCTACAATAGGGGATGGAGCATTCTGCTGTGCTGCCATCCCCTTACCGAGGGTTGCGTTGCCGAGGCTTCTATTTCCAGCGTTCATTAGAGCCGCAATGATGTTATAGATGACGAGCAGGATACCAGGGACAGCAATCATCAGCGCGGATTGATGCAGTGCCGCAAGAGAGAGATGGGAGGCTTTGCCTGCTACAAGGCTTTTCGTATTGCCTATCACGGCATCCATACAGTACTGCATTCCGTAATCCAGGAAGCCAGCAATGATGAGTAGGACGACCCCATAAGCACTCTCATCGTAGAAGCAGATAGCACCGCTGATGAGGTTCAACAGTAGGCTAATGTTGAGATACGATGAGAAGTTCTGTATCGTCTGCATGACCAGAACCTGATCTGCGGAAGAGCGCTTGGGAACATCCGCTAAACTGCCTGATATAATTCCCCACATAAACCACGCCAAAAGCGCGATGGTAGTGAGTGCTGTGACTTGAAAAACCTTCATCGCAAAATCACGTATCATCTGCAAAGTACCGCTACGCGAATACTCATTGGAGGGGGGCATCGCTTTTCCTCACTTTCTGCCTTGTCTTGGGGGGTGAAAAGTGGTTACTGCTACTTTACGCGCTCAAGGTAGGAGTCGACTCGCGTATCCACCTTTACTTTTTCGCCCACTTTCACGAAGAAGGGAACGGTAATCACTGCGCCCGTCTCTAGTGTCGCGGGCTTGCCTCCGCCGGATGCCGTGTCGCCACGCACATCTGGGGCAGTCTCTATCACTTCCAACTCCACGAAGTAGGGTACTTCTGCACCGAGTATTTTTTCGTTATGCTCAATGACGTTTACTTCCATACCATCCTTGAGATATTTTACCGTGTCGCCAAATGCAGAACGGGGAACGGATACCTGCTCATACGTTTCAGGGTGCATCAGAATATACTCGTCGTCCTGACGGTAGAGGAAAGACATCGGGTGTCGCTCTAGTATCGCCTGTTCGCACTTCTCACCCGCGTTGAAGGTCTTCTCCATATTCCCGCCTGTTCTCAGGTTTCTGAGCTTGGTACGCATGACTGCGCCCCCTTTGCCGGGCTTATGGTGCTGAAACCAAACAATCGTATAGATATCACCATCGAGTATAACGGAAACGCCGTTTTTGAAATCGGAAGTATCAATTTTCGCCACGTTTCAAACCTCCTTGAGACCTCAATAGACTTTGTGGCTGTTTGTTTGAAAGCAACAAATAGCATAATCCATTATAGCACATCCCTCTGTAAGGCACAAGGAGGCACACCCATAACACACCAAGCGGACACTACTTCATCAGACGTATCCGGCAGGGTTTTCGTTACACTGCTTTCAACTATTTTTAGGAAAGGAGGAGGAGGGAGGAGAGCTGCCGAAACATGAGGGGCAGATACCTATGGCGGATAGTCGTTTATCGCGCTTCCCTTTAGTGGTTTCTCTGTGAGGAGCGATATAAGTATGAGAGCTGCTATAGACAGCTTTCGCTATCCCATCATTGAGCGTATGGTTGTTAAGGAGAAATCTCTATCGAAGCAAAGCCTGATTTGAATGTGCAAGAGGGCGTAGGAGAGGAACACGTAGGCATTGTGTTACGTGCCGCGAGTGGGCAGTACACTGTGCAGGTTATCTCGGAGGCGGGAGGGGCTGCGCCTCAGTACCGTTGTGTTCTGCGTGGAAACCTCAAAAAGAACTTTACGTATAACACAAGCCTCAGCGTGGCTCGTCGTGTTACTCGCGCTAAGCGCCCCCATACCAAAGATACTGTAGCTATTGGGGACAGAGTGCGGTTTGTTGTTGCGGATAATGGAAGCGGTGTTATTGAGGAGGTTTTGCCCCGCGTTACACGATTCGCACGTACTGTAGACAGGGGTATGGAGCAGACCCTTATCACAAATTTAGACCAGATAGTGATTGTGTTTGCTTGCGCGGAGCCGAACCCTGACCCGTGGCGAATAGACCGTTGGATTGTGGCGGCAGAGTACTATGAAGTCGAACCTCTGCTGATTGCAAACAAGTGTGACCTTGTAGATATTGCGACCTTCGAGAGGGCGTTCCATGCGTTTGAGGGGTTGGGGTATCGCGTTATTCGGACAAGTGCCCAAGCCAATATAGGTATTGATGC
>JAPLCR010000299.1:0-5859 GCA_026392135.1 Armatimonadota bacterium | reverse complement strand
TTAATGGGCGCATCTCCGCGTTTTCGGGTCCCTCTGGCGTGGGGAAGTCAAGCTTGCTCAATCAGGTTCAACCCGGACTACATCTCAATACGGGTGAGATAGGTTATACTACTTTCAAAGGGCGGCATACCACTACCGTGCGTGAACTAATTCCGCTCGATTTGGGTGGGTGGGTTGCCGACACACCGGGGTTACGGCAGTTGGAGTTGATGAAGATGGGGAGGGAGGAGCTGATAACCTGTTTTATAGAGTTTCGCCCCTTCCTTGAAGAGTTCTGCAAGTTTCGCGACTGTAAGCACGAAAATGAGCCGGGCTGTAACATCAAAAGGGCGGTGGAAGAGGGGCATATCTCCACCCGACGTTATCAGAGTTTTCTACAGATGGCGCACGAGTTTGGGTAGGGTTACCCCCTCCCTGTATCTACACAAACCTCCCTCCACGCATCGCTCATTGGGGTATGTATTGGGAGGGTTTGAGATATGGAAGGCTTACCTGTACCCGTCCCTCATCCTGTCCTTAGGACATCCTTCTCCCGATTCGGGAGAAAGACTTGACCTATGGGTTTGGCTGTATTTCGATTCGGTTGTTTGAATACAAAAATCGTACATACCCCAATGAGCCCACATCGGGGAGGGAGAGGTTAACCTAGAGACATAAAAGCTCTGTTTTCGCTCATTACGGCTGATTTGCTAGCCACTCAATGTCTTTTGTACCGCCGATATAGGTGCCGTTCGCCATTTTTTCACGCTTGCGGTTTTTGGCGTGCCCGTCACTAGCAACAAAGTTGAACGCTTCCTGATGGCGTGGGTTGCCGTCGTCTAATGGGTTATGTGTGTTATCCCGTTGTCCCCACACCCATCGAATTTCGTGCCGTTCTGGTGTCTCTCCATTGCCCTCGTTTGGCTCTTCGGCTACGGGATAGCCATCTACAATTAAAACCGTCTCTGCGGGTTTTGTAAACGTAGCAAGGTGCTGGTGTGCCGCTCCCACGCGCACTTCATTAGCATCGCGAATATCGTTAATGGCGTAGTGGTAAGTCCACTCTAGGCTGATTCCGTTTGGAAAGCCGGAAACGGGAGGGGAGAATTGGAAAGGAACCGAAGCCGAGGGGCACTGGAGAATCTGCGTGTTTTTGCTATAGGGTTGAATCATATCTCCCCAGAAGTATTCGGGGGAGCCGGAAGTACCGCCGCCGAACTCTGTTCCTATGAATATCTCATCGTAGTCTTGCGAGTACATAAGGGTTGCGGTTCCGATTTGGCGCAGGTTGCTCATGCAGGAAGTCTGCCGTGCTTTCTCTCGTACTTGAGAGAATACGGGGAAGAGTATTGCTGCCAGAATTGCTATTATTGCAATAACAACTAATAGCTCGATTAAGGTAAAGCCGCGCCTCGGCGCGAGGGAGTGTCTCTGTTGCATCTTTCCAGTCCTTTTGATAGTAGAGTGGTGCTTGCGGTAATAGTTTTCACCTGACAGTATATTATACACAGGCTACTATTTTTTGTAAAGGCTAGATGTGTAATTATTTAGTCTAGACTAAATAATTATCATGAAGAGGAGAGAGGAGATGTCTATCTGACCACTTTAAAGACAAGCCCTTCTTCCAAGTTTGGAAGAAGGGCTTGAGCGGGGCTTCTGCTTTTCGTTCCCTTACAAAATAAAACACTTATCCAATAGCAAGTTCCTAACGCCTCGCGCCCACGTAGATACGGGCGTAGAATGCTTCGCTCAGACTGCTTACCGCGACACCATGGTTACTTGAGGAGGCATGAATGAAGCGTCCGTCGCCAATGTAAAGCCCTGTGTGCGTTATTCGCCTCCGCCCGAAGTAGAGGCGGTCACCTGCTTGAAGTTGGTCAGGAGATACTGGAACTCCATTGGCAATCTGGTCACCGCTAACACGAGGCATATGATAGCCCTGCGTAGCAAATACTTTTTTTAGAAAGCCAGAGCAGTCTATTCCATCGTAGGTGTTACCCCCCCACTGATAACGCACTCCAAGATATTTATACGCCTCTTGTAACAGGAGTTGAGCATCCCCTCGAAAGTAGGGTTCTGCGGAGAATGGATAGACATCAGCGGTCTCCGCGCCTCCACCTATGTTGTTCATATTAAGAGCAGGGTTTGCTTGTGTAGAGACGACGTTATAGTCTAGTGTGCGAATGCAGTCTTTGCTTACCCAGCCAATCGAACTGTCCGCCATGAGTACCCCAAACCAGTCGCCTTCCGACACCTGAAGCGCAAGGTAGGTGCCGGATTTACTACGGCTGAGGAGACGTGTAGAGGTTCCGCGTCCGCGGTAGATAGGTGCATCTTGAATTAAGAGACCGAGTGTTCCCACAATTCTGTCACGCCCTCCACCCCGTTCTCCCTGTCCACGCGAGGTGAGCGCCGTACGTTGACGTGTTGGCTTGGATGCGGGAGGCTGCTGCGCCTTCTGCTGTGCCTGCTGCTCTTGTGCGGCGCGGGAAGAGGGGAGAGGAATTGTCAGAGTCTGGTCTGCGCGTGCTTGTACTATGGGGCAGAGCAGGAGAGAGCTTATGAGAAGCCCTTTCTGAAGGCGTGTTGTGGGGTAAAAGAAGCGCAAAAGCCAGTCCTCCGCATTGGTATTTCTTGTAAGAGATGCTCTGTGAAACGAGCTACTCTTACTTTTGTGACGGGGTAATTAAAGTAATTGTACCGCAAACTGTTCAAATAGTAGAGATTTAGTATGTATTATTGGCGATTAGTTTCAAGATTCCTACCTGATACGAGTACGGGTATAGATTTTTTTGCAGGAAGGCTTACAGTTTGTGCAGATAGGCGATGCTTACCAAGTCAAAGCCTCTGGCGCAAGCGTGAAAAGCTCTTGAAGCGCGGGTATTCGCTCTTGTTGGCGTTTCATTTCGCGCCAGACGGTGGGATGTTGCATACGCTTTATTGCGGCTTCCTTATGAACAAGTGCGTTTGAGGGCGAACCTGCGGCTTTGTCGTGAACATACTCTTTCAGCCGCGCCACGTAACTACCATAAGCCTCCGCACGAGCGGTTGGTAGTAAATCCACTTCGTTCAAGAGAAGTAGGTCTATCGTGAATTTTGCACGTTGCCAGTCGCGAGAATCCTTTGCTGTACGCGGAAAGAAGTAGAACGTACCCCGTAAATCGAGTATCATCAACTCCATCGGGTCTTCTAGGCGCGGATTGATAAGAAGCGGGTCTCCCAATTCGGGGTGAGTGCCCGTCGCTTTCACCAGAGCGGGAACGGAGAGGCGTTCACCTGTAGTATGGGCATGGATGTCGAAGCGATTGCTTTTCGGGCGGTTACAGCGCGTGCAGGCGTAAAGGTAGTTCTCCCAATCAAATACAAGTTGGGGATAGAAGTCTTTGGGGTGGATGTGTTCAACGTCTGTAGCCGCCGAGTCTTCGCAATAGTGACACCTCTGCGCTCCCGAACACATTGAGTTCAAGGCGTTGAGGATAGGCTTAAACTCCGTTCGCTTTCGTGCAAGTTCGTACTCGCGCTTTCCTTCTGCGACCTGCTCCGCGAACGTCGGCTTCGCGCTGACCACTTTTTGCAAATTGGTCAGCGCGGTTTGCGCCGCTTCGGGCAGAGTGACAGAGGGAAGGCGAATCATTTCGCGCCATTCGCTCCTGCTAGGGCGTGGGCGGTGGTTGGCAGGGTGGCGCGTAGTCGCTCCTGCTCTTCGCGCTCGGCGGGGGTGAGTTCGCGCTCCATCTCCGCCACATTTAGTTCCGCCAACCTCTCAAGGCGGTTTCGCGACTCTTCCGAGCGGGTCGTCCCCTCGCCGAACAACTCCGTACTGTACGCCTCAAGGATATTGCCATAGAGAAGTCTGTCTAAATCCGTTCCCGTAACGAAGCCCGCCTTCTCGTCGCTACCGGGCGCGGGGAGTCGAAACACGGTTCCGACGCTGGCGGCTTGACAAACGAGGGGGCTGTGCGTTGTGACAATAAACTGAACGGCAGGAAAATGTTCGCGGAACCAGAGTCCTATTTTGCGTTGCCATGAGGGGTGAAGGTGCGCGTCTACCTCGTCAATCAGCACAACGCCGGGAACGATAATTTTTGTGCTGTCTGTCGAGAATATCTCCATACCCTGATAGGCTTTCGACATCTGGCGTATGAGTTCAAAGGTCATACTGAGTACGGAGCGGTAGCCGTCGCTCAACTCCTCGACTGTAACGTCGCATCCATTGCCGTCTTTGAAGTGAACTCCCGCCGAAGAGACTTTTTCGAGCGTTGTGTTGTTTGGCAGAAATCCGACTTGATTCACGAAGGCTGTAAGGTGACGTAATAATTTGCTTTCAGGGCTTTTTGGGGATTCGAGTTCTCTAAACTTCAAATCCTGTAGCCATTGAATGCTCTCTGAAAGGGCGACACTCTCCCCGAACGCGGAAAGGTGAGGAGCCAGACGGGGATTCGAGTAGAACATCTTCTCATAGTCTTTATCGCCCCCGGAAAAGCGTCGAAAGGGCCCATAAGAGGCGGAGAACCAGACTTTTTTATCACCCCATGTAGGGGGGAGAGGTTCACTATAACCCGATAGCACGCTAAGTTCTACGACGCCATTCTCTTTTCGCCGAAATGACAGGTATGAAGTCAAAAATTTAGGGTAGTTACTTTCCGGGTACGTATCGAAGCGAGAATCTCCCTCAAACACAAGAGCGGTTAAGCCGCGTTTTTCGTCCTTTCGTAACCATTCACCCCAATTTTGTCGCAACGCGGCGGCTTCTACGGTCCCGACCAAAGCGAGGGCGACACTGCGAACAAAAGTGGTCTTACCCGAACCGTTGTCTCCTAATATGACGTGCCACCCAAAAGCATTACTGTCATGCCCAATATCCCATATAGCGTCTTGGAGGGAGCGTATGTTATTGATTTCGATTCTTCGTAGATACATAACGACAGCACCGCTTTCCTTTGTGTAACGCGGACAGATGGTCAGTTGACACTACCTCATTATATCACAAAGCGGACTCGAAATTAGCCGATCTCCGTTTCTGACGGGAGGGGCTTTTTACACGCAATTACGAAGCATACGGGTCGGCTGCATCCCTCAGCGCGTCCCCCACAAAGTTATAAGCGATAACCACCAGCACCACCGGAAGGGATGGAATCAGCAACCAAGGGCTGTTCAGAACAACCGTCACTCGTTGCGCCTCCTCTAGCAGAACGCCCCAACTCGTAAGCGGCGGACGAATCCCAAGTCCCAGAAAACTCAGAGCGGTCTCGCCCAGAATCATGCCCGGAATCGAGAGGGTCGCGATGACGATGATATGGCTATACGCCGTCGGAAGCAGGTGGCGCATCAGGATATACCAGTGGCTCGCGCCCGCCGCACGCGCCGCAAGCACGTAGTCCTGCTCCCGAGTCGCGAGAACCTTACCGCCCACCTGACGCGCCAAGCCCCCCCAACTCAACAGCGAGAGAATAACCGTTATTCCCATATAGACCTGTATGCCCGACCAGTTTGAGGGCAGAGCTGCCGCCAGTGCCATCCAGAGCGGAATGGTGGGGAAGGAGGAGAGCAGTTCGATAAAGCGTTGCATCAAGGTGTCTGTCAACCCACCCCAGTATCCTGAAACCGTTCCCAGAATAGAGCCGAGGATAATACTTAAAAAGACACCTACAAGCCCCACCGTTAGCGAGACGCGCCCGCCATAGATGATACGCGAGACAATGTCGCGCCCCATTCTGTCTGTCCCGATAAGGTAGCAGGGACCCTCCGAGCCAATCAGGTGAATATCGGTGGGGATTAGCCCGAAAAATCGGTACTTGTCACCATGATGGAAGAGGTGAACGGGGTAGATCTTGCTCTTATCGGGAACGTATATCAGTTCCGTCGTTTCGGGGTCTTTGG
>JAPLCR010000044.1 GCA_026392135.1 Armatimonadota bacterium | reverse complement strand
GTATCACCCATCAGAAGTTCGTCGCAAACGAGGCATCTGCTGAGATGCAAGAGGCACGCCGCCGATTCCCAAAGGTCACGCTCTTTCAAGGCTTGACATGGAATATGCCTGCGGGTGAACACACCACCGTTATTATGCCCCCTTCACAGGATGAAGCCGCACGCATTGCAGAGTTTGAAGCACGCTACGATGCGGTGTTGCGCGACACTCAGCAACAGGAAAACACCGATGCGGTAGCCCTTGAAGCCCTCCAATATCTTCAAGAGATGACCCCAAAACCTATTGTCTTCTTGAATCAACCCTCTCGCCGCGGTCTCACTAGCCCCCGAAAAATACGGCAGATGTTTAAGGTTGCGCCCGATGTAATACGCGGATTTGAAGGCTCCCCCGGACACCAAGCGGCTCCCCTTAACGGAAGAGAGCGGTGCGGATACAGTGGCGCCTTTCGCGCAGGTTGCTACCCCAAGTATGAGAACATAAAGGAGGTGTTCCGCACTCAAGGAGGCTACGACTGGATGACCGCGAAGGTAGGTGGAGTGTGGGATACACTCTTAGCACAAGGCGTACCCGCCTATATTACAGCGAATTCGAACTTCCATCGCCACTGGGCAGACAAAACGAAGATAGACACCGCAGACTTCGGCGCGAAGGGGGTGGTCACTCCCACAAGCACCAAACTAGAAAAATCTGATAACGAAGACTTCTACCCGGGTGAGTATAGCAAAACTTACGCCTTCGCCGAATCAAATGAGCCTACTGCGATAATGAACGCAATTCGCAAAGGCAATATGTTCACCGTATCGGGTGGGCTTATTGAGGGGTTGGAGATATACGCCTACACAGGCAATAAGGTAGTGCCTATGGGCGGCACACTAGAGTTAAACAAAGCTACCGATATCGTAACCTTCGTCATTCGCATTCGACTGCCCAAAAAGCCTAAAAAGGGTGATATCAAAGCTCCTATCCTACACCATGTCGACCTAATTGCAGGCAACGTAGAGCCGCGAGTCTATGAACGAAACGTAGACTTGATGGAGGTTCCTAGCACAGGTGTAGTAGGAACCTACCTAATTGCGCCAGAGGGCGGGCGGGGTAAGCCCCTTAAAGACAATGTGGAAATGGGACGACGACGCGGTAATGTGGTGGACTTCGCTTTTGAGTTCGGCGGTCTAGAGAGAAGCCTCTACATTCGCGTCCGTGGTACAAGCCGCGCCGACCTCTATAAACCGCTCGAAAAGAACAACGGTGCGCCCGAAAACCAACTCAACGATAACCTCCAGCGTACCGCACCTATGGACACCCCTGCCTTAAATCCTTGGGATGACCTCTGGTTTTATAGCAATGCCATCTGGATAAAAGTCCCTAAGCCAGAAGATAAAACCCCTTAAACCCTCACCAACTTGCCTAAATAGTCCCCCTCTTCAGTAGCGGAGCGGGGGATTATTTGTCAATTCACTACACAATTTTCAAATATAACGCTATCGAGGGCATTTTGTATACGTTGCCGTCACGATCATAGCGAATAATTCTAAGTGAAGATAACCACAAACTAATTAAACTAAACTTGGTCGCTTCACTCAAAAATCACAAGAAAACGTTCTGAAAAATGAACATGGAGATTAAGAAAATGTTGAATTTGAACACGTTCAAAATGGGTATTGTTACCTGTGCGCTCGCTGTTATGGGGATGCTCGCCACCCACGCTCCGGTAAAGGCTGTGGTTCTGGTAGGTCCCAACTCTATCGCGAATCTCGGTGGAGTTAACCTTCAATCGCAACCTTCGCTTCGCGGCGTTACCGTCGCTTCGGTGACACGGGAGTTTCGCACGAAGTTCAACTATGCGGGCAAAATCGTTATCTGGTCGGGTGTGCTTCGTAATCAAGTGGTTCGCGAAACAGCGACGGGGAAACTGGCTTTCTACTATCAGATAACCAGCGTCTCCAGCAACACCAACAACATCACAGGGCTGTTCACCTTTATGGGGGCCCAGTCTGCGCCTCACCTACAAGGCTCTCTGGATGTGAACTGGCGTAGCGACATGAACGGGACGGTCAACCCCTCTACCGCTCAGAACGCTTTTGGGAGTTACATACTGTTCTCACTCCAACCAACACAGTTGGCTCCGGGGCAGACCTCCCGCTGGTTCTACATTCGTACCAACGCCGTCAACTTTGCCATGAACGACACGGCGCAACTACAGAATAGTTTTGACCCTATCTCTGTATACGGTCCCGCGCCGTAAAACCACCCCTCGTACAACAAAAGAGCCGCCCCCAGTTGGGAGCGGCTCTTTTTTGTTTGGGCTACCACCGTCCGCAGGGTTTTTTCGATGAAATGACGAACTCTAAACCACTTTAAGCATCGAAATAGTACAAAGGAGCACCCTGATGTCTACCCCTGCAAAAATACTTGCTCTCTGTCTTGTTTTCGCCTCACTCCTACTCTTTGGATTTGGCGGAAGGCTACTCAAAGAATCGCTCACCTATTCAGAACTAAAGCAAATATCTTATGCGGAGTGCCGTAAAAACCCGCCAACTTCTGGTTGGTATCGGATAACTGGGTGCCGTGTCGACCTCAACAACTCGGTGGAGGAGTTGCAAAACAACATCCCAGTACGCGCCTACGCCCCCATCTATGCGGCGAAAGATGCACACCAAAAGCAAACGAGCATTTTCTTAGAGGTAAATGACTCGCACTCGATGAGCCTCTTACTAGATGCGTTTCAGCAGGAGAAATTCCATGGGAAGTCCTCTTATGAACAGTGGTTTCAAGAACACCGGGCGCAAATGATAGTCACCAAAGATGTGGAGGGGCTAGTCTATCAAGGAATATACCGCCCTACCGTCGACCTGAACGCAAAGTTCGCTGAGGTGAGCGATACCGATTTCTCACAGTTTACCATGGTAGCGGAAGGCTGGAAACCTGATACAAAACGCGCCTACACCGAGTTGACTATCGGAGGGGCTTGCCTGATAGTTGCGGGGATACTCTTCCTGCGAGGTAGGCACAGATGAAAGGAGTCCTCACTTCTCCGCCACTAATCCAAGTACAAAAACTCATTGGAGTTTAGCAATATATGGCAAAAATCGGTGAGTGCTTTCAGGTCACGCGCCTTCACATTGCTGATGGTATAGTAACGTTGTGACTGCTCAAATAGGAATTTTCCTGCACGCTCCCTCTGCTTTTCTGTCGGGCGGCGTGTAAAAGCAAGCCAGTAAGCAATGTCTACCGTATCCATGTTATTCTCTGTTTTCATTTTTTCCACCTTGCGGGCAAAGTTAGACGCAAGATCACGCCCAAACTGGCTATTGAAGAGCGCAAGCACCTGCGGAACCACCGTCGTGCGCGGACGCACGGGGCAAGACTGTGTGGTATCGGGACCATCATACGCTTCGACAATGGGAAAAGGGAACGTGCGTCTTTGAAATATATATACCGAGCGGCGGTTTGCATCCGCGTCTGAAGATTTTCCCCATCGGTTGCGCCCTTCCCCCTCCAACTCTTCCTCTGTGAGCGGCGGAAAAACACCGGGTCCCCCCATCTCCGAATTGAGCCGACCACTCACTGCCAACAGGCTGTCTCTAACCGCTTCGCCCTCCAATCGCAAGCGGTTCATGCGCCATAGATAGCGGTTTTCTGGGTCAATCACAGTATTGGTAGGGCTGTGCTTAGAGGATTGGCGATACGTATTAGAGAGAAGTATCAGGCGATGCAGTTTTTTAAGCCGCCATCCACAAGCGTTATCTCCGCTTCCCTCTGCCTGCGTAAACTGCACCGCAAGCCAGTTGAGGAGTTCAAAATGGGAAGGGGTGTCTCCATTATTGCCGAAATCGGAAGGAGTGTCGACAACTCCTCTGCCAAAATGGTAGTGCCATATCCGATTAACCATCACCTTCGCCGTCATGGGGTTGTCTGCGCTCGCAATCCAGTTTGCAAGCGTAGCACGTCGTCCTCCACGTGGCTTACCGGATATGCTGGCAAGTTTGGCATTGAGGAACTTACCTTCGTTAAAGACAGCAGGAAAACCGGGCTTCATCTCTCGCTGATAGTCCGGCTCGTTGAGTTCACCACGGTTCAAAAAATAGACTTTCAGTGCCTCTTGCTTTTCGCGCACCGTTGTAAGTAGAGGCTCATACCCCTCTACTATCGGTGTATAGAGGGCAATCTGACTATCCAGCATTTCGCGCCGTGCCTTCTCCTCTGGAACCTCGTCAATTTTGCGATCAATCTCGTACTCATTGACTCTCGGCTTCTTGTCTGGCTCCTTCTGAGCCTTCTCTGAAAGTAGCACTGCCTTATACCGCTCACGCATCTCTTTCCGTTCATCCCGCAGTGGCTGTAGTATGGAGAGTGTATTGGAGTAGAGTCTACGTTTTGCGTCCGAGTCGTTCCCTCCATTGAGAATTGGGCTATCTACGAACTGCATCCCCCCAAAGAATGCATAGAGGCGGTAGTAGTCGGCTTGATGGAGTTTACGGTCAATTTTGTGGTCGTGGCAACGAGTACAGCCTACTGTCAAGCCGAGCATTACGGCACAGGTGTTGTCGGTAACATCTACTAACACATTATGGCGTTGATTATAGTCTTCATTCAACCGCGCATCCTCGCCAGGGGCAAGCCGAAGATAGGTGGTCGCTATAGCGGAGTCTATCTCTGTAGGATAGAGTTCGTCTCCTGCAATCTGCTCCTTCAAAAACTGGTCATACGGCTTATCTTGGTTAAGCGAACGAATGACATAGTCTCGATACCGCCACATACGAGGGCGAGTTCTATCCTGTTCGGTACCATCCGAGTCGGCATAGCGTACAAGGTCAAGCCAGTGTCGCCCCCACCTCTCTCCATAGCGCGGGTCGGCGAGGAGGCGGTCAACGAGTTTTTCGTAAGCGTCTGGTGCTGAATCCTGCATATACCGTAACGCTTCGGCGAGGGAGGGGGGAACACCAAGCAAATCCATGTAGACGCGGCGTAACAACGTGGTTTTTTCGGCGGGCGGGGCGGGTACGAGTCCTTTTGCCTCCATCTTCTCGAGGATGAACGCATCTATCGGGGTTTTCACCCAAGCACTGTTTTTCACGGATGGGATGGGAGGTAGTACGGGGCGGGCAAAGGGCCAGCCTGTAGGGGGTAGTTCCGCCTTTGCGCCCTGCCGTATCCAGTCTGCAATACGCTGAATCTGCCCATCGCTGAGGGGCTGCGCTCCCAGAGGCATCTGGGTAACCCCTTTTCCACGCAGGTAGGAGATCAGCATACTCTCTTCCGGCTTGCCCGGTACGATAATGCGAGTACCGTGCTTCCCTCCTCCCTTGAAAAGTGTCTCCACCGATTCAATACTGAAGCCAGCCTCTTTCTTATTTGCTCCGTTATGGCAACTCAGGCAGCTCGCTTCCAGAATAGGCTCTACCTCCTTACGAAAGTCCACTGGAGCCTCTTTGGTACGCGGAGGGGCGGCGTTTTGTTGGGGCTTTGCATTCGCTGTTAGTAGAAGAGCGGCGGGAAATGCAATCAGCAGAATGGAGTAAACACAAAAGTTGGGTCGTCGCATAAACTATCAACCTCCAAGAGTTATCCTGAATTCATGGGGCGCATAAAAAAGAGGGCTGTCTCCTCCTGCTCAAAACCGCTCCGGTCGTAGAGGCTTGAGTCGAAGCCGCAGAAGGCGAAACCAGCGCGTTGGTAAAACTGAACGGCGGGGTAGTTGGTATTTTGCGTTTCAAGCCAGAGATGCCGCGCCTGAACAGAGTGCGCGTAAGACTCCACTGTCCCTAGAAGTCTCGCACCAACTCCTTTGCGCCTGCGTGATGGCGCAACGTAGAGATGCCAGAGAATCACGCGGCGATTCCACTCTGTATACTGCGCGGCGACAAAGCCCACAGTCTCCCCAGCCTCTTCCGCGATAACAGCGTAGTCCCACACTGCACGTTCGGCGGGATTCTCAACCTCTAAAGGGTAGCGTTTAGAGAGGGGAGGGGTTACAGGCTCTTCGCGCAACTGAAACGACAACGCGCCGTATACAGGATGATAGATACGCTCCGTCGTGAACGAAGTGTCCAGTTTTGTCAGCGCGTCCGCATCTTGCGGATAGCGAAACGACCGTAGAGCGAGTGTAGAGATATCGGATTGCAAGAGGCTATCTCCTCTCAATCTCTTCCTGAATCCGCAGTAGTATCGGAAGCATTCGCCTATCCTTCTCGCGCCCTGTCTCCTGCTTCGTAAGAATGAGAGTCGAAAGGTCAAGAGTGCGAAATCGCACATCTTCTTCCAGCTCTATCTCAATAGTATGGGGTAGCAGTGCAGGGTAGTCTCGTTGATTTGCAATCGCGCCGAGAACATCTACAGGACCAAAGGCTGTATTGAGTAGGTGATGTCCTCCTGTGGTCATGCGCTCCGCTTTTGGTATAAGCCGCTTATTGGTATGCTCACGGTAGTAGGCTCCCAGTTCACTCAGCGCATTTTCAAGGCGTTTTAGGTTGTCAGGGTCGCGGGATTGAACTATGTCCATATCTTGCGTTGGGGTATCAGAGCCGTGCAGAGCGGCGCATATCCCGCCGACAACGATAAAGTCCACGTTATTCCGCAACAGGATTTTCACAATCGCTTCAAAGTCAAACCGTTTTTCGGGCATTTCGTAACCTCTGGATAGAGTTGGCGCGTCGTTGCACAGTACGCAAGCGTTCAATAGGTGTCAGCGAGAGCATAAGGCGTATCAGCGTCAAGTCCTCGCCGTCCTCGCTGTAGGTTGGCAGTAGCGGCTCCTCGCCGGAAGGATGTGGCTCTTGCTCTTCTGGTCTATCTTTTGTGTTTTCCATAGATGCACCTCCTCTTTAGCGGGCATAACTAAACTCATTATAACCGAAAGTCTACAGTAGACGCAACCCCTCTCTTAGGCGCGTTGCGGGGGTACAACCACCACCTTTATCGCGGGCATTGTGCCCTGTGCAAAAGAGGCGAGAATATCCGGAAGCTCTTGCAGTAAGGCTCTATGTTGCAGGAAGGGTTCGGCGGGAACCGTGCCGTCCGCTATTAGTTTAAGTGCTTTACTAAAGGTGCTTGGCGTGTGGTGGAAAGTTCCCTTGAGCGTCAACTCCTCATAGTGGATGCGATGCGTATCTACATTGACGGCAGTGTTGGCAGGACAGCCCCCGAAGAGGCTCACCGTCGCCGCTTTTCGCGCCATAGCAATCGCTGTCTCCCACGCGGCAGGGGTTCCTACCGCTTCAATGACTTTGTCCGCGCCGCGCTTCCCTTCCGTTCTAGCCTTCAGTGCCTCCACTATATCGGGCGTTTCGCGTGCATCGAAGGTCTCCGTAGCGCCAAACTGCTGTGCAATCCGTAGGCGTTCGCTACGCCGCCCCACCGCCAGAACACGCGCCCCCGCCTCAGCGCACAGCCTAATAAACATCAGCCCGATGGGACCTGTCCCCAACACGATAACAGTCTCGCCGCGTTGGATCGGAACCTCCTCCATACCGCGCACCACACACGCAAGAGGCTCTGTGAGGGCGGCGTGTTCAAAGGGCAGAGAGTCGGGAAGAGCGTACATATTTTGGGCAACGATACGAGCAGGTATCGTGATGGTTTCGGCATAAGAGCCATTCAAGAAAAGTAGGTCTTCGCACAGTTGAGGCAGGCTTCTCGTACAGTAGAAGCACTCTTCGCAAGGCGCAGAGTTCGCCGCCACCACGCGCTGCCCTATCTGGCACGCGCTCACCCCTTCGCCTATCGCCTCAATGACACCCGCAAACTCATGACCAAAAACCGCAGGGGGCTTTATCATCTTTGCATGATAGCCTCGCCGAAAGACCTTGACATCCGTTCCGCACGTCAGAGCCGCGCCGACGCGCAGACGCACTTCACCGGGACGAATAGCAGGGATAACCACCTCTTCAATGCGTACGTCCTCCTTACCGTAGAGGACTGCCGCCGTCATGCGTTTACGGTTCGTCACGGGTTCACCATAATTTTGAGCGAGTTGTCGCGAGGGTGGGAGGCGTACTCAATTGCCTCCTGAATACCTTCCAGTGGAAAGCGGTGAGAGATGAGTTCGCGCACACGCACTTGACGCGAAAAAATGAGTTCCGCCGCACGTTTTTGCAGGAGAATATCGCTACTGTAGGAGCCAATCAGCGACTTTTCCTGCATACAAATCGCCCCGGCATCCACCTGCATCAGGTCATTCATACGAGTTTGAGCGAACAGGAGAACCTTGCCGCCCGGACGAATTGCCTCGAACGCCTGGGGAACCACCGACGTACTTGGAACGGCGACAATGGCGACATCTGCGCCGCGCCCCTTCGAGAGATCTTGAGTAGTAGGCGAAAGTTGTGCATCGTCTGGGTCGAAAGCGAAGTCCGCCCCCAACTCTACCGCCAACTCGCGCCGATAAGCAAAGCGGTCTGTCACGACAACGCTCGCTCCTGCCAGCTTCGCTAACTGCGTAAAGAGTAGCCCAATGGGGCCCTGCCCAATCACGAAAACCGTATCGCCCTGCCGAATATCTGCCAGTTCGACTCCCTTGAGGCAGGTGTTCAACGGTTCGACAAAACTCGCCTCCTCAAAACTCACGCCGTCGGGAATACGCTCCATCCCGCCGTCCACGCACCAGTCCATCACGCGCACATACTCTGCAAAACCGCCCCCGCTCGGTTCAAACCCAGCGGTTGCTCCTGTGCGTTTATAGACGGGACACTGTGCGAATACGCGCCGCTGACAGTAGAAGCAGTCCTGGCGGAGGCAAGGAACGTGGTGGTTTACAAGAACGCGCTCTCCTACGCGCCATGTATCTACTCCCTTGCCTACTGCGACGAGGACACCCGCAGTCTCATGTCCGAAGATACGTGGCGGAGGCACAAGCCCAAAATGAATTTTTTTCAGGTCCGTTCCGCAAACACCGCAGGCGTATACTCTAAGCAACACCTCGCCGTGCAGAAGCACTGGAACCTCTACGTTCTCTATCTGCACCTGATTGATACCCCGATAGACGGCGGCGCGCATGGTTTGACTCAACTCAACAGAACTCCTGTACCCCCTCCCGTCATGGAAAGGCTTCTCGTGTTTGATACTATAGAATACCCTGATTTCCACATAACCGCCCCTTACACCTCGCCGAATGCCTACTTTTCAAAGGCGTATAAACATAGTAGTACAGCACACCGAGTGCTCATCTCATTCAAAAAGACAAAACAACTTACCCTATCTTTAAAGAAACGCCCCTCTTCCAAGCTTGGGAAGAGGGTGCCTTGAGGGGAGGAGTAAGGGCTTCAGAGCGGTGTGGAGAGTAGGCGAAAATGCCTCCTGCTAAGGGCGAGGAGAGGTGTAGCGGTTGAGTTCGTCCATAAAGTTCTCGAAGAGTTTTTCCTCTGCCTCTTCCCAGTCCGTAAGAAGATATTCGCGCTTGCCCCGCTTTGAATACGGGTGAACTACCGTCATCACCTCTGAGAGTACCGTACCTCCATCCGCCATCACCACAATAAAGCTCCCGCGTAGGCGGACGTACGGACTCTCACGAAAGAGGTTAAAGCCATCACTCGCGTACCCCCCCGCAAATTTCAAAGGCTCGTCCAGCACATTCAAAAGCAGAGCATCCACTTTTGCCTGTCTCACGAGCTTAACAACACTCTCTTTGTCGGCAGATGGAAACTTGTTCCCCTTGAGATACCCCCTATTCATGAGAATCTGAGGTGGGGTGAGCGTGAGGGCTTTGAGCGCATCCTCAGCCTCTTCCGCAGAAACGACTTCCCAAGTTGTGCGCTTCCCTAGTCGTTCAGGAAGAAGCTTCGCCGCCTTTTTCTCTAGTTTATGAAGGATTTCGCGATAGGTTGCCCACTGTTGACGCTGCTCCTCAGTGCGCTTTTGCGGAGGGGGCTTCTTGCTCTTATCGTTGGGGTCTTCGCCAAGAAGGGTAGGTGTTCCGAAGAACGAGGGAACTACCAAAACGCGACGCACTCGCGCGAGGGCTTGCCGCTTCTCCGCCGTCGTTTGGGCAGAGGCAGGGCATACAGTGGCAAATGCTATTAGGCACACTCCGACGACTCTGATACTCCTCATCTTATCGCCTCCTAAACAGTACCATCAGAACAGCCGATTCTCTTCCGCGTAGCGGCGTTCAAGGGCTTCCAGAAAGTCCGCATACTGAAGCTGAACGTGTATCGGGGCTTGTATCTCCAACTTCTCCATCAAAGGACGCGCTAACCGCTCTCCCAAACTCGCCTGTACAATGATCTCCAGATCACACCGACGTGCGACAAAACGCCGTATCGTCGCATACTCTTCAAGGGTGACCCTGTCGGTATTACGAAGATACGGCAGGAAGTAGGAGGCTTGTAGGGTAAGAACAGAGAGTGTGGACTTTCCAAGCGGAGAGGAGTTCTCTTCTAAAACTACAATCGTTCCCGCAAGATAGTCGCCAATACGCTTATAAGTAGGACTAAAAAAGATAGAGATTAGCCCTGGAACTCCAAAAAGCACAAGAGGAGCTGCACCTAAAGGAATCAACCCGAAGTCCACAATACGGAGCAAATTACGTACTGCACTTGAAAGGAAATTCAGTGGGTAGCCTCCATCTCGTAGCACGCGTAGCCCCATTATCTTTTTCCCCGGAGTGCGTCCTGACCAGAGTGCCTCAAAAATGAGGGCGTAGCCAAACATTGTTACCCACACCAATACGATTCCGAGTGCCGATGCAAAATCCCCTAATCCAAGTCCGCTTGCCCCTACAAGATTCATAAAACTCGAAAAAAACATAATGAGCAGTAGTTGCAAAAAGAGGTCTATCACCGTCGCGAGGAAGCGAGAGGCTATCCCCGCTGCCTGATAGGTGACGACGATATTTTCAGGTGTGGTGACGGTGATGAGACGGCTCATTTAGGCGTAGCTTCCGTTGTTGTGTCCATTTTCAAGGTTCACGCGAGAGAGAAGGGGGGCACTAGAGGGATTGCGCCAGCTTCTCCCATCTTTAAGCATGAGTTGATCTGCCGTAGCAGGTCCCCACGAACCTGCGGCGTAGTTTGGGAAGGGATTGAAAGGGCGTGTGGCTGACCAGATTTCGAGAAGAGGCTCTAGCACATCCCATGCCAGCTCTACTGCGTCGTTGCGATTAAAGAGAGTCGCATCACCCTCCATTGCATCCAGCAGAAGGGTCTCGTAGGCGGTGGCGGGCTGAACGTTGAATGTCTCCGCATAGCTAAAGTTCATCTGTACGGGGCGAAGACGCATAGAGGGACCCGGTACTTTCGCGCCGAAACGCAGAGATATTCCCTCATCGGGCGCAATACGAATAATCATCTGGTTTGGCTCCATCACATCTTCCTGAGAGAGTTGAAAGAACATATGGGGAACCCGCTTGAACTGTATCACTATTTCCGTGACTTTCGTGTGCATATGCTTGCCCGAACGAAGATAGAAAGGAACCTCCGACCAACGCCAGTTGTCTACAAACAGCTTCAGCCCGACAAACGTTTCGACATTGGATTTAGGGTTAACCCCTTTTTCTTCCCGATAACCAGGAACAGTTACGCCATCTACCACACCCGCGCCATACTGTCCGCGCACCGCTATATCCACCAAATTTTCGGGGTTGATAGGCACAATAGAGCGAAGCATATCCGCCTTACGGTCTCGCACACTACTGCCCCCGTAACGCACAGGCGGCTCCATTCCAATAATCGCGAGAATTTGAAGCAGGTGGTTCTGAAACATATCGCGCAAGCACCCTGCCTCTTCATAGTAGCTTCCCCTATGCTCTACGCCAAGCGTCTCCGCCGCTGTTATCTGAGCATGGTCTACATAGCGCAGGTTCCATATTGGTTCGATAATGCTGTTCGCGAAGCGAAACGCCATGAGGTTCTGGACAGTCTCTTTTCCAAGGTAGTGGTCTATACGATAGATCTGCTCCTCTTGAAACACCTTGTGAATGTGGGCGTTCAGGTCTTGTGCTGAAATGAGGTCACGCCCGAACGGCTTTTCTACAATGAGGCGCGTCCAGCCTTCTCCCTGTTTGTCAGTAGGCGATACTAAGTTATGCGCTCCCAATTTTTCAACAACAAGGCGGCAGAAGCTGGGAGGAATGGCGAGATAGTAGAGGCGGTTGTCGGGAACATCGTGCTCGGTCTTAATCTCAT
>JAPLCR010000176.1 GCA_026392135.1 Armatimonadota bacterium | reverse complement strand
TTCGACCTGTGTTGCCTCTAAAACAGTCTCTGCAACATAGATGGGGGCTTTGAACCGTAACCCTACCGCTATAGCATCACTCGGACGGGCATCTATCTCAATAACCCGCTCCCCCACCCGTAAATGCAACTTCGCGTAGTAGGTATCTTGCCACAAATCGTCTATCACTACCCTATCTACCGTCGCCCCCAGCTTCTCGATTACTGTCCGTAGAAGGTCATGTGTAAACGGGCGGTCAGGTATCTCTCCCCGAATGGCACTCAAAATCGCACGCCCTAGCTCCTGTAACATCACTATCTTAAACTCACGTCCCCGTGAATCACGCAATAGTACCCACATAGAGCTCTCAGCGCGACCTTGTGCGTGCCCTGCCGGGTAGTAAATCTCCTCTACCACATTGGCGATAGTGACCTCTTTTAACTCGATACTCTGCTGTTGACGATTCTCCGGCTCTACCTCATACCACTCCGAAGAGTGAGGGTTACTCTCCTCCGAATCACCATCATCAAAGAGATTATGAAAATCGCTCATCACGCCTCTCCATATCGTTTCAAACTCTACGAGTTATACAGTAGGCTGAACCAACAGTTAGTCGGTTTTAATAGTACGTTCCACCATTTGTAGAAACTCTTTATTGGATTTTGTATGCTGCAACCTGTCTTTCAACAACTCAATGCCTTCTAACGGATCTAGCCCATGAAGTAGGCGACGGAGCTTAACAACCTGCTTAAACGTCTCTTCATCATAGAGCAACTCATCATGGCGTGTACCAGACTTCATAGAGATCGCCGGATAGATACGCTTCTCTGCAAGGCTTCTATCCAACTCCACCTCCATATTACCCGTCCCCTTAAACTCCTCAAAAATCAAGTCGTCCATACGGCTATTTGTTTCAACCAAAGTGGTCGCCAATATCGTCAAACTACCACCCTCTTCAATATTACGTGCCGCACCGAAGAAACGTTTCGGGCGATACAAAGCCGCAGGGTCTAAACCGCCCGCAAGTGTCCGTCCACTCGGATTTACCGTTAGGTTAGAGGCGCGAGTGTAACGTGTTAGGCTGTCCATAAGGATAACTACGTCCCGCTTCGTCTCTGCTAACCGCTTTGCCTGCTCCAAAACCATCTCCGCAACCCTCATATGGTTCTCAGGAGTCTCATCAAAGGTAGAGCTGACAACCTCGCCACGCACCGAACGGCGAATATCCGTCACCTCTTCAGGTCGTTCATCAATCAACAGCACAATCAAGAAACACTCAGGGTGATTGAGGGCTATAGAGTTAGCGATAGTCTTCATAACTGTCGTCTTACCCGCTTTGGGCTGTGCAACAATCATTCCACGCTGCCCCTTGCCAATCGGACTCATCAAGTCCATAATGCGCCCTGTCATCTCACCGCGCGTGGTCTCTAAAGTAAGCCGTTCATTGGGATAGATAGGAGTGAGATCGTCAAAATTAGAACGATTGCGTGCCGCGTCTGGCTCCAGACCATTCACACTCTCAACGCGCAACAGCCCATAAAACTTCTCTGAGTCTTTGGGCGGGCGAACCTGTCCAGTCACCTCGTCACCCGTCTTCAAGCCGAACCGCTTGATTTGTGCCTGAGCGACGTAAATATCTTCAGTATGAGGCGAAAAGTTATAACGACGGAGGAAGCCCCAACCATCAGGCAGTATCTCCAGTATACCTTTAGCAACAATCACACCGGTTCTATCGGACTGTAGCTGCAGTATGCGCGATATTAAATCCTCTTTACGGCTCATAGTAGCACCGTTTAAGGCTCCTAGCTCTCGCGCTATCTCTTGCAATTCCGAAACCGGCTTGTTTTCCAACTCTGCCACAGTGTAAGTGGGACTCTCATTCATAAGGTGCATATCCTCGTCATCGTAACATTATTAGGTGCGTAGTAGCTACGCCCTAGCCTGTAACCTTAACTACGCCGATGTAGGGTAGATTGCGGTACTGTTCGGCGTAGTCCATTCCGTACCCAACCACAAATTTGTCCTCTATCTGAAAGCCGCAGTAGTCCACAGGTACGTCTACTCGCCTACGGGAGGGCTTATCCAAAAGTACACAAATGCGAACACTCTTCGCATGACGCGCAAGCAGACTCTCTACTAGATAACTAAAGCGAAGCGTCAGTCCTGTATCCAGAATGTCCTCCACAATGATAACGTGCTTACCAGTAATGGATATATCTAAGTCTTTGATAACACGCACCTCGCCTGAGGTCTCCGTTGCGCCAGAGTAAGAGGAGAGAGCGACAAAATCAAACTCAAGGGGGCGACCTATACTTCGCGCCAAATCTGCCAAAAAGAGTGCCGCGCCTTTCAGCACACCCACCAGTAGCAAAGGCTCCGAAGCATCGGGGTAGTCTGAGGTTATCTGCGCCCCCAGTTCGCGAACCCTCTTCTGGAGGGTCTCAGCAGAAAAAAGAGTCTCTGAAATAGTGTGGGGAGGAACTACTCCCATTCGATAGTAGCGGGGGGCTTGGAACTAATATCGTACACAACGCGGTTCACACCTTTTACTTCGTTCACGATGCGACTACTGATAGTCTCTAGCGTGTCGTAGGGGATACGCGCCCACTTCGCAGTCATAAAGTCCTCAGTTGTCACCGCCCTTAAAACGATAGGATAGGCGTAGGTACGTAGGTCACCCATAACTCCCACAGAGCGAATAGAGATAAGAACCGCAAGAGCCTGCCGTATCTCGCGATAAAGACCGGCTTTTCGCAACTCCTCAATGAAAATGTTGTCCGCTTCCCGGAGAATGCTCAGTTTCTCTTCGGTCACATCGCCAATAATACGAATTGCAAGCCCGGGACCTGGGAACGGGTGTCGCCAAACTATCGTTTCCGGTAGCCCCAACTCTGCCGCAACTGCCCGCGCCTCATCCTTAAAGAGAAGCCGCAAGGGTTCAATTACCTTGAAATTCATATCTTTCGGCAGACCGCCCACGTTGTGGTGTGTCTTAATAGTAACAGATTGCTTGCTACCCCCGCTCTCAATCACATCCGGATAGAGCGTTCCTTGCGCCAAAAACTTCGCATCCGTCTGTTCGCCAGCGTACTCTTCAAAAACACGCACAAACTCCTCGCCAATGATTTTACGCTTTGTTTCCGGTTCAGAAACTCCCTCAAGGCGATTCATGAATCGCTCACGCACGTCCGCATAGATAAGCCGTATCCCAAATGCCTCCGCAAAGTCGTGTCGCACCTGCTCTGCCTCGTTCTTACGAAGAAGCCCGTGGTCTACAAAGATACAGGTCAACTGGTCACCGATGGCTTTGTGCATGAGAGCCGCAACGCAACAACTATCGATGCCGCCCGACACGCCGCAAATAACCCCCGAACTTCCGACCTCTGCCCGAATCTTTTCAACCGCTTCATCAATAAAATGACGAGGTGTCCATGTGCCAGAACAGCCGCAAGGACCCATCAGAAACGCCTTCAACAGGTCTTTACCAAAAGGTGTGTGCGCTACTTCAGGGTGGAATTGAACGCCATACAGTCTTCGCTCGGCGTTCACTATCGCCGCGACGGGTGCAGATGGCGTTACAGCCACAATCTCAAACCCATCAGGAGGACGTAACACTTTATCGCCGTGGCTCATCCAACAAGGGAGTAGTGTCTCAGTGTTGCCATACCCCTCAAAGAGCGGCGCAGTGTTCAAAATTTGCAACTCCGCATGACCATATTCTCGGTTTTCTGAGGGCTTAACTTCACCACCCAACTGGTATGCCATGAGCTGCAAGCCATAGCAGATACCCAGTATCGGGATGCCTAAGTCGTAGACACCAGGGTCTACGTGGGGAGCATCCTCCGCGTACACGCTGGAGGGTCCACCAGAAAAGATAATGCCTTTGGGATTCTTGCTAACTATCCGTTCGAGGCTAACATCGTGAGGCAGTATTTCACAATACACTTGGCACTCACGCACGCGGCGTGCAAT
>JAPLCR010000050.1:802-3323 GCA_026392135.1 Armatimonadota bacterium | reverse complement strand
GCAAGGCTTCGATAACTGCCCAGACAGCCTCGAAGCCCTGCTCATAGATAAGTTGGAACTCTTCACGGGTTAGCATAATTCTATTCTCGGAGACTTTATACTCAAACCCTACTCGCTTTCATAGGGTGAGTAGTTACAAAAAAGTCAAGAACGCTCCTGATATGAAAACCATGTTGAAGGAACTAGATAAGCCGCACCATAAGTCTTATTCAACCATAGAAACCTACCGCCATATCGTTACAGGGCAACCTATTCCGCCTACCGTATTTTCGACGAAAGAGCCTGTAAAGCCGTAAAAGCAGGAAATTCCGCCCGCTTTGCGAAATGTTACCCGCAGATACGCTATCGTCCGCTCACACTGGGAGTCGCCCGCCTTATGACAGATTCTATCCGCTCGGCGCAGGAAGTCCTTACGGAACTGCGCGCGCAGTACCCGAATACGCCGTTTCTCGCGCTAGGGCAAACGGTGTTCTGGGATGAACCCGTAAAAGCAAGCATACGCCTCCTCCTCGACTCCTACGAGTTGGGGGGCGAGATGGTCATTGGCGTTCACGACACCGACTACTTCGCGAAGGCAAAACTACGCCACGCTGGGCAGTCGCGCTTTCTGCTCATGCCCCACAACGACGGAAGCACCAAAGACCTCTGGTCGGCGGCGGGAGAAATCTCCACACTGTTCGGTAGCGAAACCTTTCCTACTCGTGACCAGTACGCCAAATCGGGCGTAGCCTTTGAACGCGCCTCAAAAATCAGCGGTGAGGAGTTCGCCGCCTTTCTGGACAAGATGACGGAGGCGTGGGGATGGCGCGGCGTGGTCTATACCGGCTCCCGCGACCTTGTAGTGAACAGTCTCTCCGTGCAGGAGGTGGGCGACAGCGTCCTTGAAATGCTCGCATGGGGCTTTGACAACGCCATCGCGCAGATTGCGCCGGACTGTTGCCAGAGAGAAGCACAGAGGATTGCAGATAGAATTTTAGGGTGGTGCAAGGAGTGCCGCGACGAAGACCCATCCGCCTCCCTCAGTGATCTCTTCCAGTGCGTTCTCCCTCAAATCTACCAGATGCTCTTAGGGCGTAAGCCCGCCCAAACCACCGTTACCTGCACGACTGATTTACTACGCCTCGCACCAGAGACCGCAAGCCTCCCGCGCTTCCGTCTTGTAGACGCGTTTCTAAACCCAGAGACCCGCGAAATTGCGATAGATGCCTACAATCAAGCCGTGTCGGGTTCCGAAATCTACACACTAGACAAGTTCGGGGCGGGCGCTCTGCCCTTCGATGTCATTGTGCCGGGGCACGGGCGCGGAACCCTCCGAATTCACCCCAAAGTCCTCTTCATTGAGACGCGCCAACCTATTCCTATCGGACTAAAGAAGCCGATAACCTCCATTCAAGAGCTCGCCGAGGTTCTGCACGCCAAGTTCAAGGAGCCTGTCACGCTCGTCGGAAAAGCCGTCTCGCTCGTCTCTATGCTGTCGCAAGAGTTTCTCTTCCTCTTCCATGAGGAGGGTTCTATGTATGTGTGGCGCACGAAAAAAATGAACGACATCCTGCGGGCGGCGGGGGTAGATTTGAACTTCCACCCCATCGTGCGTATCCGCTATCAGACGTGGGACGCTCTCGCTGAAGCGCAGTCCACCCTGCGCCTACCAGAACACCTCGCTTCGACCTTCGGACGCGCTACGATAACAGTTCCCGAATTCGCGGCGAGTTGGCGAAGCGTAGTGGAGGAGCAGAAGGCATTTTGCGAAAAGAGCGCGTCTTTGCAAAAGCCTCTGGCACTTCTCTCCTACCTTCAAGAGCGCGAGGCACTGGCAGGGTGGGATGAGCGCAAAGCCGCCTACATTGAGGCGAAGGCGACCCTGCTCGGTCTTGTAGAGCGGCGTAATGCGATTCAATCTGAGGTTCGTGAGACTTACGATACCCTTAAAGCACTACGTACCGAACACCTTGCAGTGCAACAGCGCAAGGGGAATCATTTCCGTAGCGTAACAGAGTGGACATCTACGGCACTTGCCCAACGTCAAGCTTTCGAGCAGGAGGAGAACACTCTGATACAAGCGAAGGCACGGCTTCGCCTTCAGAGCCTCCACCTACGAAACAGGCGTGAACACGCCGAGCGGGGCGCGGAGGCGCAAGAGGCACGTGATACCATGCACCATATCGAGAACGAAGCGGAGTTAGCGCGTCTGCGCCTAGTACGTAGTGCCCTGCTAACGGTGGAGGGGCTACCCCACACGGCGCACCGCCCCTCTGCATGGTGGTTCCCAATGGTGGACAAGACGGGAAGATGGTTTCAGCGCGTTGCAGAGACCGCCGAACTCTATCTCCAGCCACTTCAGTCATAAGGTATGGGAATTTCCCCTTGACGAAACGCCTCTAGGGTAGTACAATAGAGCAACTTCCTTACTATCTTGTGGGCGGTTGGCTCAGTGGTAGAGCACTTCGTTCACACCGAAGGGGTCACTGGTTCGAATCCAGTACTGCCCATCTCCACAAAAAACGACGCTCCCGTCATATTG
>JAPLCR010000050.1:0-797 GCA_026392135.1 Armatimonadota bacterium | reverse complement strand
GTGTAGCTCAGTTGGTAGAGTGCTTGCTTTGGGAGCAAGACGTCGCAGGTTCGAGTCCTGTCACACGATCTTCTTTTGCCCTCGTTTTAGTAACTCAGTGGCTACTCTTCCCTTAACAGGAGGAATCTTCATGACGATAACGGTAGAACTCACCCCAGAACAAGAGACCCGCCTCATGTCCGAAGCGAATAAACGTGGCGTAAAGCCAGAAGAGTATGCCTCTGAACTCCTCGCCTATAGCCTGACCTCTCTCCCCAAAACACCGCAGGAGCTATACGCTTTTTGGGAAAAAGAGGGCGTATTCGGGCTTTGGGCGGACTGTCCGGAAGATAGTCCTGAACTAGCGCGAAAATGGCGCAGAGAAGCTAATGCTTCTTGATACGGACATTGTTATCGACCTTGTAAGGAATCATCCACCCGCGTGGAGTTGGTTTCTATCTCTTACGGAGTACCCTACTCTCTCCGGATTTATGTGCATGGAGGTTATTCGGGGGTGTAGGGACAAAGCGGAGCATCGCCGAGCATGGGCGGTTCTTAGCCCTTTTCCCGTTTCGTGGGCGACGGAGGCGGAGTGTCATCGCGCCCTGCATCATATCTTGCCCCTACATTTCACGTGTGGAATAGGATTAATCGATTCGCTTTTGGCGAGCATGGCGATTGAGCGGGGCGTTCCACTCATAACGTTTAATGCCAAGCATTTCCGCAATGTGCCAAGTCTGAAAATTCAGCAACCCTATGTACGCTAATGGATAAAACGCCTGCTCCCAAAGCAAGACGTTGCAGGTTCGAGTCCTGTC
>JAPLCR010000137.1 GCA_026392135.1 Armatimonadota bacterium | reverse complement strand
GCGTTCTCGCCAGTTTTCGGATTATGGAAGAGCATTTCGCGCTCTTGTACGATAACGTCCCCTGCAAGCCTATCGTCTACGATAGCAAACAGCCTACTCGCCTGAGAAGTTTCGCCACCGCCAACACGCTTCAAGTCCTAGTGTTGAACATACAGGCTTTCGATAAAGCCTCCACTATCATGCAGAAGGATAACGACGGTCTCAGCGGTCGCCGCCCTATCGAGTTCCTGCAAGCCACCTGCCCCATTGTCATTATGGACGAACCTCAGAACATGGAATCCCCTGCGGCGAAAAAAGCGATAGCCTCCCTTAACCCGCTCTGCACCCTCCGCTACTCCGCCACCCACCGGAACCGCTATCACCTCGTTTATCGTTTAGGTCCCGTCAAGGCGTATGACCTCCGCCTCGTTAAAAAAATAGTCGTCAATTCTGTGGTAGAGGAGGGCGATTTTAACCGCCCCTTCATCGGCTTAGAGAGCATTACGGCGACGAAAACGAGAGTCACCGCCAAAGTGAAATTAGATATACAGGCGGCGACGGGCGTTGTTCGCAAAACGGTTACGGTAAGCGGAGACGAAGACCTCTATGAAAAATCGGGAGAGCGGGAGGTCTATAAAGGCTATGTCATTGAGGATATAGACGCGGAGTTTGGCTTTATACGCTTCACCAACGGAACGCGAATCGAGCAGGGCGAAGAGCAGGGAAGCAATCGGGAATCCGTAATGAAGACGCAAGTGCGAGAGGCGATTCGAGAGCATTTCGAGAAGGAACTCGCCATACATCGCACCCTACCCGAAGGGAAGCGCCTCAAGGTTCTCTCGCTGTTCTTTATTGACCGAGTGGCGAACTACGCGCCTTCTGACGGAAAGATTCGGCTATGGTTTGAAGAGTTTTACCAACAGTTCGCACAGCGCCCAGAGTATGCGCGTTTGAACCCCCCGCCTATTGCAAAAGTTCACGACGGCTATTTCGCCGAAGATAAAGGCGTAGCGAAAGACAGTCAAGAGGGGCGCGACACTCAGGCGGACGATAGCGCGTACAAAAAGATAATGCAAGCGAAAGAGCAACTTTTGAGCATGGAGGAGCCGCTACGGTTTATATTTTCGCACTCGGCTTTACGGGAGGGCTGGGACAATCCGAACGTGTTTCAAATCTGCACCCTTAACGAAACGCGCTCCGAAGTGAAGAAGCGCCAAGAGATAGGGCGCGGGTTACGCCTCCCTGTAGACCAGACCGGAAACCGCGTCTTTGACCCTATCATAAATCGGCTTACGGTTATTGCCAATGAACACTATGAAGACTTCTCCAAGCAACTCCAAAAGGAGATTAAAGAGGAGACAGGGGAAGACTTCACGGGGCGTATCGAGAACAAACGAGAACGACGCGCCGCGAACCTTGTTCCGAGTTGGCGCTCTAATCCTGACTTCGTGGCGCTGTGGGAGCGCATACAGGCGAAGACCCGGTACGTGGTGACGTATAGCACCGAAGCCCTCATTGCGAAGGCGGCGGAGTACGTTTCTCAAATGGGGACTATCTCGCCTCCGGCTATTCTGATTCAGTCCCGGCTGGTTGAAATGTCGGAGGAGGGTATTTCCGGCAGACTTCTGAAAGCGAAGGAGGAGAGGGCGGACTATGGAAACGCCACTCTCCCGGACATCATCGGCTACCTGCAACGCGAAACGCACCTCACGCGCTACACCCTCGTAGAGGTTTTGAAGCGTTCGCGGCGATTGGGAGACGCGCCGAAGAACCCGCAAGCGTTTTTAGAGAGGGCTGTTCACGCCATTAAACGCGCCCGTCAGGAGTTGATGGTCAGTGGGATAAAGTACCAACGCTTAGAGGGAAGCGATTCCGTTTGGGATATGAT
>JAPLCR010000438.1 GCA_026392135.1 Armatimonadota bacterium | reverse complement strand
GCTCAACGGACACTCGTGCGGTAGCATCGCTAAAACCACGGGCAAACTGCTCCGACTCACCGCGTGCCTCTTGCGGAGAGCGTAAAACGAGTACGGCAGGCGCAGGTTTCTGGGCAGAGGGGTGAACGTTTAGCCTTGCCGGTAGCCGCCACCCCTCCTCGCTTGTGTAGGCAATGCGATAACCCTCACGCACTCCTTCAACGAACTCAAACTCCTTAACAACCCTCAAAGACGGTGGGTTTTTGGGGAAGTGACGGAAGGTTTTGGCGCGTAACTGCTCACAGGTATCGCGTCGTTCTTTTTCGAGAGCGACACTATCCGCTATTTTAGGGAGGGGCGCAAGGCTGATAAATGTATTCTGAATGGTGGGGGTTCGGTCTTCGGGTAACGCACCTTGGGCAAACACCCTAAGCGTGTCTTCGGTATCCTGATGCGCTGGCGTTAAGTCTGCGTCGCCTACCTTTTCGGGAGGAACGTCTCTACCCTGTAGGTGCTTGAGGAAGAGCGAAAAAATAGCGGTTCGCGAACGCTCGTGGTAGGAGTGCCCGCCAGTCGTTGTGACAAGGTGTAGGCTCTTTTCTGCTCCTGACAGCCCGTAGATGCGCCTAAGTTGAGAGTGAACTTTTCGGATAGAGGCAATTGTGAATATCTCGTCGCGCTCGGCAGAGGCAATCATCAAAGGGCGCGGCGCAATTAACGCGCCTACATCCGCCAAATCCCAGCCATAGATGTTGTTCCACCACATACAGTCACAGTGACCATCTATCGTGTGGTCGGTGATGTGAGAGGCGAGAGTCGCGGTTCCGCAGACAGGGGCGCAGACCTTTACGCGCTCATCTCCTGCTCCCACATACCAACTTACCGCTCCACCCCCTGATATTCCTGTTACGCCGAGTCGGTTAGCATCCACCTCTCTACGTTGGACGAGGAGGTCTAGTCCGCGGATACCATTAAGAAGCTCCGCGCCGCCCGGCGTATAGCCTCGACTATACCAGTTCCACCAACCCTCCCGATAACACCCATGATGATATCCGCGAACCTCCCCTAACTGCACCGTCTCAACCACAAGGCAGACGAAGCCTAACTCTGCAAATCGGCGCGGATGCTCCTGATAGTGGACTTTCTGCGTGTCTGCATGACCGCATACGTAGAGAACTGCGGGGAACTTGCCGTGTGAGTCCCCACCGAACTCCGGTATGTACAGGTTCGCAGTAACATAGAAATTGGGTAGACTCTCATAGTACAGTTTTTCAATGCGGTAGGCAGGACGCTCCACCACTCCAGTTACCTTGTACGGAACCGTTGGACGCTGTTCATAAGGAGGTAGGCTGTCTAGCCCCATCATCTCTAAAAACTGCCGACGGCGTTCTGGTATGAGCCGTTCAAAAGTAGTCTTATCCTTATAGTCGGCTGTCGCGGAGTTCGTAATGGTTTGCGCGGTGCGAATGAGGTAGTCGCGAATCGTCATAGAGAGTCTCCTGCGCGAATGTGGTGTCTCTTGTTTCTGCACATCTTCGCAGATTCCTCTCTTATATAGCTAACTTCTCTTGTTCACTTTTCGTAGATTGATGGGGTTCGAGATACAGGAATAGCAGGTCTAGGTCGCCATTTCGTAATAGAAGGGCAAGCTTCTACCAGTCAGAGTGTGGTAAGCAACTACCTGCGCCACGAGAAACTCACCCTTGCAACGCAGGTAGTCGCACCTTTATTCAACAGTAGCTTTGTCGCCCCGCACATCCTAAGTGATAACGTTCAAGGCAACCGTTACAGCACAAAATGGAGATACATATTGTGACACCTCGAAAAATCGTTACTGTAAGCTTTTTTGTGTTTCATACAGTAGTACTGGTACTTATTGCCATTTGCTATCAGCAGGTAGCAACGCTTCAGCGGAAAGTGTTTATAATTAACCTCTACCTAGGTCATGAGTCCAAAGAGCGAGTTGTCGAACTACTCGGTCCGCCAAGCCGTACTCAGTTTTCAAAACCCTCCCGATGGCAATCGAAATCGACTCTCTATTACTGGAGTGATAACTTCTATTCCAGTGGGGTAGCATTAGGGTTTGACGAAAACAATCGCCTTATGGAGTATCATTACGAGCCTTGATACTCCATAATCACGCTAGAGAGTAGTGTCAGGTTATGGGCTATTCAGTTACCATGAGCGACCTTGGAACATGGATATAGTCTTCGAGTCGAACATAACGACGAATGTGTATACCGCGAGAGCCGTTCCGAATGGGACATGGAGTAGGCTAATTACGCCGAGTACGATGGCTCCGATGCGTGCCCACTCTTTGCCAGTGATTAAACCCCAGCCGATGAATATTCCGGGCAGCGATAACGCCAAAAATACTCCCATAATGAGCGTGCCAATGCCTCCTAATACCGCAAGACCCGCTATGCCCCCGTCATGCGGTGCGGAAATTGCGGCAGCTCCTCCTACTCCGATGAATAACAGGTAGATCACCAATCCCGTCAACAGTGTGATGCAGTGAAGTGCGATCGTAAGCCAACCGATAATTTTTACGTGCAGTTGCATTCTGGAAACCTCCTACTGTAGTTCAAG
>JAPLCR010000683.1:5964-9710 GCA_026392135.1 Armatimonadota bacterium | reverse complement strand
GTTTCGAGTTGTACGGAGAACGGTGCAGAGCCATCCATTATTGTGTGCTTTTTACGCCCTGTCTGGCTATCAAAAATGGTTATCTCATCAAGCGTCTCATCACAGGTTTCAGGGTTCCATGTACGCTTGCAACTCACCAGAAGCCTTCCATCCGGCGAATAGGCTAAAATTCCCCATCTACGATGCCGTCGGATAACTTCGCCCGAAGCGATGTCCCATACTCCTTTTGCAGTGGCGATTCTGCTTGCGTCTGGGGAGAGGCGACCTTGCTCCTGCCAACCAAATGGAAGAACGTTCAATACTTTCGCCGTTTCCACCTCCCAGAGAATGGTTCGGTCATCGTATCCAGAGCTGACCAACCTCTTGCCGTCTGGTGAGAAGGCGAGGCTGGTAATCGCGTTGCCATGTCCTTTGAAGGTGTATTTGGAAGTCTGTTTGTTCATTGCGGTATGCCTGTAAGGAGGCAGAGAGCGGGAGGATTTGGAAGCGTCAGGGCGTAGCGAGACGCTCCACGCGGAGTTTCACGGCGCGAATGGCGGAGTGGGCGCCCTCCTCATAGTAGACGCAGAGAACGCCGCCGTCTTTCAGGTTGACCATGCTCGGATACGCTCCGATGAAGTTATCTATCAGAACGGAACCCTGCCACGTTCTGCCCTCGTCAACGCTGTAGTGCAGGGAGGTCTGGGGAACGCGATGCCCCATCAGCAGTACGCCCTGCTTTGTCATCAGCAGGTAGGGGCAGTGACCGACGAAGCCGAGCGGGTAGACCTCGCTCCAGTGTTTGCCGCCGTCCTTCGATACTGAGCCGACCATCACTTCGCGGCAGACAGCGAGGAGAGTTCCGTCTTTGCGCTCATAGATGTCGGTCTCATCAATGATTTTCTCCGCTTTCAATCCGATAGGATGCGGACTGCTCCACGTTTTGCCCTTATCGTCCGAGAGAATAACCGCGGCGTAGGCGCGTTTCCCGTTTCCGTCCACCGTGTAGACGGGCATGACCAGCCTACCGGAACGCAGTCTGCGAATGGGGGTGGAGGTTGCGAAAGAGGGGGCGACCACCTCCGGCTTACTCCACGTTTCGCCGTTATCGGTAGAGCGAATGAGGCAGACCTCTATCGCCTGATTTTTGTCGTAGTTGAAGTAGTTGCAGAGGAGAGTTCCGTCAGGGAGACAGCAGATGGAGGGGTCTCTATCGTCGGCGGGAGAATCGAACAGGATGCGGGGTTCGCTCCATGTCTCGCCCTCGTCTTTCGAGAGTATCACGCCAATCGCGCCCCCTTTGGGATGCTCTGGCGAAGGGAACGAGATATGCGTGTATCCCGCGTAGAAGATACACATCAGGTCACCGTTTTTGAGGCGGCAGAGGTCGGGGAAGGCTTGATAGCCCCCATTTCCCGAATCCGTGACAATACGGCGTGGCGTACCGACTGTCAGCTGTATCTTCTCTTGAGGTCGCCCTAGTAGGACGAGACAGGCGCACCATAGCGCGAACATAATCTCACCTCGAATGTAGTTTTACTCGCGCCTCCTCTCCGTGTTTGGGCAGATGCACTAGCACGGAGAGGATACAACACGCTAAATCTCCGTAATGACCGGAATAATGACCGGGCGGCGATTTGTTTTTTTGCGGTGATAGCGTGCGACTGCGTCATGCACGACAACGCGCATAGTGTCGAGGTCAGTACGCTCCACCCCGCTCAACTCTGCAAGGGACTGCGTTACGCGCTCACACGCAACTGTAAAGAGTTCAGCACTATCTTCAGGGTGCAGAAAACCTCGCGACAGTATGTCAGGAGGACTCACGATTTCGCCGTTCGTTCTATCCACTCCTACGGTAATCACAACAGTGCCATCCTGAGAGAGATGTTTTCGGTCACGTAGTACAACATCACTCACTCCATCAGTAGAGATACCGTCCACCAGTACGCTCCCGTGCGGAACGGATTCAGGTAGTACGCGCACCCCGACAGCATCTATCTCCAACACCTGCCCAATATCGAAGGTGAGGATATGGTCAGCTGCATAGCCCATTTCACGTGCCATCTGGCGATAGGCGTTATAGTGGCGTGGCTCACCATGATAGGGGCAGACGTAATCAGGACGAGTCAGGTTTATCATCATCTTCAACTCTTCTTGATAGCCGTGCCCAGAAACGTGCACCATCTGCATTGCGTCGTAAATGACGGTGGCTCCACGTCGGAAGATGCGGTTGACCACGCGCCACACCATGTCTTCATTACCGGGTATGGGGGTAGAGGAGAGAATAACCGTATCGCTAGGTTCAATCACCACTTTGGCGTTTTCGTCTCTGCTCATGCGGGTCAATCCTGCAAGAGGCTCCCCTTGGCTTCCTGTCGTCAGGATAACGATGTCCTTATTGTCGTACTTATGAAGGTCGTCCACACGGATACGAATATCGTCGGGAATGCGAATGGTTCCCAAGGAGTTCGCGGTATCTATATTCTGTATCATGCTGCGCCCAAACACTGCTACTTTACGATTGTGTTTTCGTGCGACGTTAAAGACGGTCTGTACACGGTGTAGGTTAGAGCCAAAGGTTGCCACTATCACACGTCCGGGCGACTCGCGGAAAAAGCGGTCGAAAACAGGGACGAGTACTCTTTCGGAGGGCGACCAGCCTTTACGCTCCGCGTTCACACTGTCCGAGATGAGTAGGCGCACGCCTTCGTCTCCCAACGCAGTGAAGTGAGAGCTATCGAAGTACTTGTTGTCAATCGGAGTCAAGTCGATTTTGAAGTCTCCAGTATGCACGACGGTGCCAACAGGAGAGTGTATTGCCAGGCTTACCGTGTCGGGTAGGGAGTGCGTCACCCGAACTGGCTCCACTACCAAATCACCAAAGTCGATAACCTCTTCTTCGGGGTATACATGAAACTCAGTTGAGGTGTGGAGACCATGCTCTTTTAGCTTCTCGCGTACCATACCGAGCGTAAGAGCGGTTCCAAATAGGGGGACAGGTAGTTGCCTCAAGACAAAGGGCAGTGCGCCAATGTGGTCTTCGTGCCCGTGCGTCAGGCAGATTGCCTTGACCTTCTCCTTGTTCTCAAGCAAAAAGGAGATGTCGGGAATAATCAAATCTACGCCGGGATGCTCCTCATTGGGGAACATAACCCCGCAGTCTACGACGATAATGGTATCGTTGTAGCAAAAGGCAAGCATATTCTTGCCAATATCTCCACTCCCTCCCAAAGAAACGATATGCAGTTTCGCGTCCAATAGAACCTCACTCTCTAACGAACAGGGCAAGCCTGTGAAATAATAGATACCTAACTTACGTTACGTGTACAGTACAGAGGCAGTCCTTGTCCCCCCCACCACTACGGATTCAAGGTAACTATAGGGCAAGGCGCTTCCGTTCTCTCAAGAGTCATCAGAGTACAGAACCACCTTGCTTACAGAACCCCCTCTCCGTTTGGGAGGCAATTAATCTCCATGTTAAGGTAAGACACCTAATAGGATACCAGAAGCCAGTGGTAAAGAGGCAAAAACAGAGGGAGGCGGAGAAAATCTCCACCTCCCCTGAAAACAGAGATGCTGCGAAGGCTTACCAGCGGTTACCGCCGCCGCCGCCGCCGCCGCTACCACCGCGTCGGTCACTACCGCCGCCGTAGCCACCACCACCGCTACGACCGCCGCCGCCGGTGCCGCCACCGCCGCCGCTACGGAATCCACCGCCACCGCCGCCACCGCTAGCTGGGCGAGCTGCACGCGGCTTTGCTTCATTC
>JAPLCR010000683.1:0-5897 GCA_026392135.1 Armatimonadota bacterium | reverse complement strand
GGCTATTGATAGCACTCTCCGCTTCGCCGTCGTTCTCCATCTCTACAAAGCCAAAGCCCTTAGGCTGACCCGTGTAGCGATCGGAGATGATGCTCGTCTCATTCACTGTGCCAAATGCGGCAAACAGGTTGTCCAATTCACCTTCATTCGTGCTGTAGGGCAATCCCCCTACGTAGATGCGCTTTGCCATATTGTTTCAAGCTCCTTAAAGACCGTGTCTCCCCTCGTTATGAGAAGAGAACCAAAACACCAGTCGATGTCACGCGAAACCCAACCGGAGCGGAAACAATTCAAAGACCCGCCAGAAAAACTGTCCAACCGCTCTTTCGCACTATTTCAGTCCGCTTGTTCGTTCGTGAAACCGCCAATTTTAAGTATACACTGTTGACAACTTATTGTCAAGGGAGGTATTCAACTATGTTTCTAGGCTTAGATGTGGGAAAAATGTTAGGTAGTTATTACTGTATTAAGCGCGACGACGGGAAAACAGTACTCGATTAAGGGGACGTAACCCTCTCCAAGTTCGCCGAGGTGCTAGCCAAGCGCAAGCCAAAAGCCATAGCCCTAGAATACACAGGGCAGTTAGCATATCCCTACATAGAGGTAGCAAAAGAGCTTGGCACGCCCTTCTACATCATGCACAGCACAGACCGAAAGGCACTCAGCCGCATAGCACAAGGCAAAAAGCCAAAGCTGACCCAGAAGATGCAAGATGCCTAGTTCGAAACCTCTGCATCTGGCTAGATCCCATCCGCAGAGAAATGGCACGCTAGTCGAACGACCTCTTTATAGAAGCGACAGGCTGCGTTTTGCGTTAAAACTCGTAAGGGGCATCGCGTACAAATTCGGACGGCGTGGAACGTATTTCGGTAGGCACGCCATGAGCGCGGAGACGCTCTATCGTCGCATCGACTTGTGGACGGGATAGCGATTCCAGAAGCAATATCTCCTCTTTCTCTTTTAACAACTCCACAACCGACGCTTTATTAGGATAGGGTAGCAGATTTTGGATAGCGAGTACCATCCGCTGGGAAGTTTTTATCTCTTTCGGAAGCAGGTAGAGGTCAAATCGCGGCGATTCGTCTGCGGTTTGCTCTTTCACGTATGCTGTCAGTTTCGTCTCTCTTGTAAGGTTGAACCCATGCAGTAGTTCTCGCCCACTCCTCAAAGCCACGCGGAGAACAACTATCCATTCGCTATAGACATAACCGTAGAAGTATGTGGATACATCGACACTACGCCGCTTCCTTATGGCGGGCATAGAGGGTATTCCCGCCCAGTCCAGATTGAGCGTCTGGGCTTGCGCGTCGAAATCATTCTCATTCCAGTGTTGCACTGCGAACATCCGCGTACTCGCGGTTAGTGTGGGCCCTTTTTCGTCCAGATGCGGCGTTTCGCGCAAGAAGAGGTAAGCGGTTGCGGAACGCGCTTGAAGCCTGCGCGGAAGTAGCAACTGGTATTGGAAAGCCTGCCCTTCTTGAGTTGGAGTGAGACGCGCTTCCGGTGTGAGTACTCTTCTACCCTGCCAATCCAAAACAATGTAGGTTCCGATAATGACCACTGGTAAACGTAAATTGGAGTTAGGCAGTGGCAGAAAGTACAACAGAATAGGTGTAGACAACATAGCGAGGCAACTCAGGCAATCGGGTTCAGAACTGTTTCCATCCACAGGCAAACAGTTCAAGTCTCGTTTTTCGGCAAGCGCATTGAGGCGCATCGGTTTATCCTCCTAAGTGGTCTATTCTCATCTTTAGCGTCTTCGCTCTTGCCCAAAATACCTTCGGTTTACCCCTATCCATAGCGCGATATAGCAGACAGTCAATCCTGAAAACCGCCAGCCGTAAGGGAGGTTCGGTAATTCCCAAAGTAGAATGCTATAGATGAGGATAGGTGCAAACGTCGGGATAATACAGCCTTCGCTTATCCCCCAACCGTCATCATCATGCTTTTCCAAAGGCGAAGTGATTCCTTGAACTGATAGGGTTTCGGCAAATATTTCCTCATCGCTATAAGCCTCCAGTGACTCCATATTAAGAACCCAATGCCCTTGGCTGAATCTCCCTATCCCAGAAAGGGAAGTTTCAATGCCCAAATCCTTGAGGCACTTGTGAATAGGTAGCGCCGCCCGTGACGGGATATACAGAGGGTGATATGCCTCGCTGTTTCGCAAATAGGGAAGCGTTTTGCAGAGCAGTTTTGCAAATATGGCGCGACTTTCGGCGGTATACCGTTGTTCGCTTTTCAATTCCAAGTAGCAGAGCGGTTCGTTAAGGCTACTATCCCTTAGAGGAGGAAGATTCCGCCATGCGTCTCCAGAGCATAGTAGGAACTCTTGCCACAGTGTATCTCCATTTTCCAACTCTAATTTGATTCGGACTATCCACTTCACCGTTTTAATGTACTCAACACCCTCTAACTCCCCTTTCTCTCCGCCCATCCGGTAGTCAGGCAGATTCCACTTTGTCTCAAGTAGTAGGGCTACTCCCGCCGGATAAATGCCTCTATCCTCCTGCCTACCCATTTCTGCGTGTATCGAACTGCCCCCATAGTCGCGGTGATTCTCCCAAGTCATCCCGCCCTCATGTTCGTGCCAACAAAGAAACACGCTAACGGCGCGAAAATCCGTAGGGCGACGTATTTTGAAGGCGAAGCGAAGGCGAATGGGGCTACCCGGCTCAAGACTGGTTGTTGTGACAGAGGCTTCCAACGGCTTGCAACAGCTGATGCGATAGAATCGGATGAGAGCGGAACCGCTCCAAAGCAGGGTCATTCCCCCGAAAATCGAGCCTAGGAAAGCGTAGGGGTCAAGCCAATCAAGATGAGGGGACAGAATATACCAAATGGAAGGCGTAAAAAGCAGGGCAATCGCCATAATCAGGCGGCGATACGAGCACTGTTCTTTCTCGAATCCGCTCAAGAGTTCCAAAGGAATTTTGCGCTCTGACATCATCTCTCCTTTCGCCTCTGACAAAAACGAGACCAACTTGACTGCCTAGCACCGCCAACTCCCCTTTCTCCCATGTCGAACGGCTTACTGGGGTATGTATGGTTGATGTATCTAAAAAAGAGAATCGCTATATAAGCAAGCCTATAGGTCAAGCCTTTCTCCCGAATCGGGAGAAAGGTGTCCGCAGGACGGAATGAGGGACGGTACAGGCAAGCCTCTCATATCTCAAACCTCTTCCATAAATCCCCCAATGAGGTGTCGAACGGGGGAAAGGCTAGGATAGGGGACTGAACGCCCTAGAGGGCATTTTATCCCTTGCAACCAACTTCTCAAAGAGAGGATACACGCTTAGCCCGAAACGGGAAGGGCGAACCATGGAGTAGGCGAGTTATTCACTATACCACCTGCACAAGTCAAAATTCACACCAAAACAGGAATTTCGAGCATGAATCCCGAAACTGAAGAGGCTTGCGGGACTTTTTCTTCCGCGCAAGAATACTCTGGATGAGGTGATTATGTCGGAACAGCGCAACTCTCTCTCCCTTAATGGCGAGTGGGACTTTCAATTTAACGGGATTGAGTTAGGGAAAATTACGGTTCCCCTCGCTTGGGAGTGCAACTATCCCCAACTACGCGAAAAAGCGGGTACGGGCGTATACGAGCGAATCTTCACGGTTCCCGCTACATGGAAGGGGCGAAGCGTTCGCCTCCAGTTCGGGGCTTCCGAGTACTATACCGAGGTCTCCGTCAACGGGCAAATCGCGGGAACGCATGAGGGAGGCTACACCCCTTTCGATTTCGATATAACCGAACTCCTCACAGGCTACGGCGCGAACAACGAGCATACCGTTACAGTGAGCGTCACAGACAGCACCAACAAGGAGGATGCGCTCCTTCCAAACGGCGAGACGTTGGCGTTTGCGGAGATACCGCACGGCAAGCAGAGCTGGTACTCTAGCATTGGGGGCTTGTGGCAGGGCGTTTTGCTAGTCGCGCACGCGCCTACCTACATAGAACACGCCACGCTGGTAGGAGATGTAGATACAGAGACGGTCTCCCTCCGGGTTCAGTTCAGGGGTATCCGCGAGGAGTTTAATGAAGACTGGGAGTTGCGCTACACCATTCATACGCCCACGCAGTCCGAGCCTGTTGTCAACCGTGTTCTGCCCTTCCTACCCGAACCGAATGAGGAGGGCTATTCGCGCCTACGCTCTAGTTTCGCGCTCGAAAACCCGCTTCTCTGGAGTCCCGATAGCCCCCATCTCTACACGGCGACGCTCACGCTACTGCACGAACAGCGCGCAGTAGATAGCATAACCACTCGCTTTGGAATGAGAAAAATCGAGACCCGCGACGGTTGGGTCTGGCTCAACGATAAGCCTCTATTTCTAGTGGGAGTCCTTGACCAAGATTTCTACCCCAACACCCTCTACACGCCGCCGAGCCGCGAGTACCTGCGCGATCAGTTTGAGAAGGCGAAGGCGCTGGGCATAAACCTCATGCGCTGTCACATTAAGGTTCCCGACCCCGTCTACCTTGAACTTTGCGACGAGATGGGTTTGCTGGTATGGTACGAAATCCCGAACGGCAAAAAACTGACCTCCGCCTTCCGAAAACGCGCCCGCGACACCTTTAGCGCGATGTGGCTTAGAGACGCGAATCACCCCTCCATCTGCTTCGCCTCGATTATGAACGAGTCGTGGGGCATTGATTTGAATAACCCGGATGAGCGCGACTGGCTACGCGATACCTACTACTGGGCGAAATCTATTGCCTCGATATGGCTTATTGTAGACAATTCGCCCTGCATCCCGAACTTCCACGTCGCCACCGATCTCGACGATTTTCATATCTACTTCAATATCCCCGACCATGCAGACAAGTACGCCGAGTTTATAGAGCGATTCGCAAATCGCGAATACCCCACATGGTCTCCCTACGACGACGCGGAGAAGAGGGGCAAAGAGCCGCTTATTCTCTCCGAGTTCGGCAACTGGGGACTGCAAGCCCTAGAACCACTCTTCGAGGCGGAGGGCGGAGAGCCGTACTGGTTTACAACAGGGTGGGACGCTGTGGTTCCGACGGGCGTGTTGGAGCGGTTCGAGGAGCAGGGGCTAGGGCGCATCTTCAAGAACTACGCCGACCTTGCGGAAGCCGCGCAGTGGCAGGAGCATCTCTCGCTGAAGTGGGAGATTGAGGAGATGCGCCGCTACTCTTCAATCGCTGGCTACGTCATCACCGAGTTTACTGACCTGAACTGGGAGTGCAACGGTCTGCTAGACTTTAACCGTCAGCCGAAAGCCTTCCACAATGTGATACCGAGCGTCTTCGCGCAGGATATTCTCATACCGCGTATGAAGCGCACCGCCCTCTTTTCCGATGAGGCTGTAGAGATAGAGGTGTCGCTATCGTCGTTTTCGGGACAGCATAGCGAGGCGAAAGAGTTGCGTTGGAGGATAGCAGGGGAAGGCGCGAAAGCGGCGGGAAGTCAATACCCAACAAATTTGTCAGGTGTTTTGGGAAGTGTTGCATTGAACCTGCCGCCTATCAAAACGGGAAGCCAATACCTAACAAATTTGTCAGGTATTCTTCCGGATGTCTCCGCGCCCGTGAAGACGAATCTCGAAATCACACTGCTCTCCGAAACGGGGGATACAGTAGCGCAAACGACGCAAAATCTGGTTATCGTTCCCGCGTCGCACCGTCAAATAGGGCAAGGAACACGACTCTACGTGCCCTCCTCTGGGGAGGTGTTTAATGCGCTCGCCTCCGTAGGTTTTGAGGTGTCCTCTGAACCAACAGAGGGCGCAATAGGAGTCTTTACGCACTGGGACGAGATAGCACAGTCCTACATTGAGGGCGGAGGGCGCGGAATACTGCTTGTCTTTGAACCCACCGACCTTCCCGCCGAAAATGCCCTGCAACTACAGGTTGAGAGCCGTGATAAAGA
>JAPLCR010000108.1 GCA_026392135.1 Armatimonadota bacterium | reverse complement strand
CGGGTCAGTGCGATAAACCTTCCGCCCTAGCCACCCCTTGCCCAGAATTGGGATAGTGTAGCCTGAGTAGTTACACGATGACTTAGCTTTTTAGGGGTACTACTTATCGATTCAAAATAAAGTGTTCGATAGCACGGGCAACTCCATCCTCATAGACGGAGGCGGTTACGTGGTTTGCGATTGCGATAAGCTCTGGTTGCGCGTTGTGCATGGCGACTCCTACCCCCGCCCACTCTATCAGGTGCAGATCGTTGAGGTGGTCTCCTATCGCCATAACCTCTTCACGAGCGATACCTAGATGTTGTGTGAGAACCTCTGCCCCTGTCGCCTTATTAACCCCGTTCGCGTAGATTTCGATGCCCCAGTAGTGTTCTGAACCGGACTGTAAAATGCTGACCTTATCTCCCAGTTTCGCTTGTAGGGTGGGAAGGAGTGGGTGTATCTGTGCCCTGCTTCCAAAAGTAGCAAGAGAGATGGGGGTAAAGGGAAGGCGTGTCAGAAGATCTGGGCAGGGCTGATAGCGTGGAGGCATCGCCCAAGGTCCAACAGGTAGGTCAGGGTGATAGATTGCGCGAGACCGCGCTACATCGTAGACAATCGAGTCTTCGTAGAGGTAGATTTGTGCGCCGAGGTTGTACACCTCTCTGGCTATCTCTAGGGCTACTTCGTCTGAAAGCAGGGCACAGAGGAGCAGCTGTTCTGTTCCCAGATGTTGGGCAACTGCGCCGTTGGCGGTCACTGCATAGCCGAGCGGAATGCCGAGCTGTTCGGCGATGGGTTGCGCTGTGAAGCGGGTGCGACCTGTACAGGGTATGATGTGGCACCCCGCCTCATGTGCGGCTTTGAGGGCGCGTCGGACAACAGGAGTGACGCGTTCATCGGGACCTATTAGCGTCCCGTCCATGTCTACAAAGAGGGCACGGATGCGTGGAGAAACAGAGTTGAAAAGTGTCATAACACCTCTATTATACCCGTTGGAATTCTCAAAATAGGTATAATGGTTTCTATGAAAACGATTTCCAAACAGACAGGGCGGCGATTTGTACTCGGGCAGCAGGGGCTATTTCCAGGACGGCGTTGGCAGGGTAAGAGTGGTATTCAAGAGGCGTTAGCGCAGATAGAGGTAGTGCAGATAGACCCTGTGAGTGTTATAGCGCGGAGCCACGACATTACACTTTGGAGCCGTGTAGACTGCTACGAACCTGAACATCTTGATACACTGAGCTACGCGGAGCGGCACTATTTCGACTATGGGGGCATTCTTCTTCTTTATCCAACGGACGAGCTGTGCTACCTCGAACCTGTCATGTTGGAACGGCGTATTCGCTTCGCTTTGGAAGAGAAGATGCAGTATCCTGTTTACGCACACGTTTTGGAGGAGATACGTAAGCACGGAGCGGTATCGAATCGGGATTTCAGTGCGAGAGAGCGTATTCCCGGCGGCTATGGGAAGATAAAAGACACTGGTCAAGCACTCTACCTGCTCTGGTATGCGGGCTATCTGATGACGCATAGCAGGAGGCGTTTTGAACGGATTCATGGTCTTTTTGAGGAGGTGGCGCAACGCGAGTTTCTGTCTGGGGCAGTAACCGAAGAGGAGAGTGCAACCTATCTTGCTTTGAAGGCTCTGCGCGATTCGAGGTTGGTCTCTTTGAAGGAGTGGGGAAAGCGCGTTGGAAATATGGCTCCTAAGTTCTTTGAGGGCAAGGCAGGGCGCGAAAGGCTCATTGCGATTGCAAAGGCACACGGTATCTCTACTCTGCATATTCACGAAGATAAAACTCCGCGCTACTACCTTCCCGAAGACGAGCCTCTCTTAGAGGAGTTGGAGCGTGGCGGGACACCCTCTGCATGGCTACCTATCGCCTCTGATACAGGGCAAGAGGTGAACTTTCTTGCCCCCTTGGATAATCTGATATGGGATAGGAGCCGCCTCCAAGCCCTGTTCGATTTCGAGTATATCTGGGAAATCTATAAGCCCGCGCATCTGCGGAGATGGGGCTACTACACGCTTCCCATTCTTTATGGCGACAAATTTGTGGGGCGCTTATCTCCTAAAATGGAACGCAAGACAGCCACGCTTCTTATTGAAGGGTTTTGGCTTGAGGACGATGCTTTGGGCAAAGACAGCGCCTTCCTCTCGGCACTGAATAAGGGGATACATCGATTTAGTGAGTTTCATGGAGCGAAGCAGGTGGTTGCGGAGAAGGTTTTGGAGACGCGTGTTCGTAAAGCCCTTGAGGGGTAATGGGTGATGCCGCTGCATAGCAGTTGAACTCTGCTCGGCAAAACCCTAGAAACTGCGTACCCGTGTCACTGCTATAAAAACGGAGATGCCGATACAAGCGTAACTATAAGGGGAGTATAGACCGATTGGTGAGCCGATGATTAGGAAGCCGATAAGTGCTCCTAATCCTGCACTCACTCCTGTAACCACCTCCATCTGCCAACCTCGTTTGTGCCCTGTAGTGCGGAGGCAGGTTTCCGCAGTTGCCAAGCCGTGAGCAACACCGCCCCATACGGCAAGTAACAGTCCAAATTTTTCGCCGCCTGCTAGAATTAAGCCCAAAACAGTGGCAACTAAGAGGCTTGCCATGGCTCCACGTGCTACTTCG
>JAPLCR010000491.1 GCA_026392135.1 Armatimonadota bacterium | reverse complement strand
GTAACTACTCAGGCTTATCTCATGGAGAGTAGCAGAATCACCTTGCAGACAAGTCCTTCTCCCGAATCGGGAGAGGGATGCCCGAAGGGCAGGGTGAGGGCTGAGTAGTTACAAAAATTCTAATATACCTTGAAACCAATCAGCGATTTGAACGTCTGTAACCATGAGAGAGCGAATTTTGCATTTTGTGTCAATTCGTGCTATAATTAGCGCATAGTATCGAAAAAGTTTCCAGATAACCTTCCCTAGACCTGCACAGCAGGCGGGACATATAGAGGCGAGAGACGACCAACCGCCCAGAAGAAGTTATCTCCCAATAGGAAACACGTCCTCACCCCGATGAGGATGCGGCGTAACGAGAACCCAAGCAAGCGGGGCTTAGAGGGTTCCTGTGTCTACGGACTTTAGAGGAGATCCCAATCATGAATGCGATACAACCCAGTATTCGCGCAGTACGCGTGTTTCGTTCTGGTGAAGAGGTAGACCCCGGTGTCTATATTGATATGGATTCGGGCGATGTGATTAAGGTGAATGAGCGAGACAGCCTGCCCGAAGGTATACAGGTAATTCGCTATCTACGCCGCTATCGGCGGGTAGAGGGGGCAAGTGAGGCTAAAGGGCATTTACTAAACAACATTTAATAAAGTAGGCAAACTAAAGGTTGCGTCAGCATCAAAGGGGCAGAGTTAGCACCTCTGCTTTTGATGGATAGTCAAAATTAGAACAGAATGGAGTGTGCGGGTTCATTTAGCTCTGGTGCCGTCACCAACGTCACAAGCAGAATGAACCTGCACACTCCGCTTTTACTTTTCAGTGCTTTAGGGGGCATCTTTCAGCGTGTGCAAAGCTTTTAGTACTTCGTCTGTGGCGGGATTGCCTCGTTGTGCCCATGCAACACGCCCCTCTCGGTCAACGATGTATACAGTACGCTTCACTAACCCGAACGGCGCGTTACAGCCGTACTGCCGGGCTATCTCGCCCTTCACATCGACAAGTAGTGGGAAAGGAAGCCTGTTCTTTTCCGCGAACGCGTGATGTGCTTCGCTATTCGCCGGATTTACCCCAAAGACGACTGTATTCTCGGACTGTAATGCCTCCCAGTGATCTCGAAATGAGCATAGCTGGGCAGTGCAGACTGGCGTATTATCGCCAGGATAGAAAACGAGTACAACTCGCTTTTTTCCTCGCATATCAGAGAGACGCATCTGTTTGTTATCACTGGTGTTTGCTGTAAAATCTGGGGCGGCTCTTCCCAAGGGAATGAGATCCGCGGAGCTTGATACGTTGACCCATAGATAGCCTCCCAGTAGGATCACACTCGTAAGAGTGATCGCAGATATGCCGAACGCAATACGCGCACCTTTTCGCATTGGCTGGACTCCATTCCTCGTGAACTCTCTTGTCGCATTTCGCCTTCATATCGAAGTGCGGTATCTATTTGGGGGTAGGCGGAAGGCATGACTAGAGTAGCAATCTCTACACCTCATTCTAACGAAACCCTTCTCCAGAATTTGGAGAAGGGTTTGCCTTTCTGCTGGTTGGGTTTCTGCTAAAGGCTGGTCAAATAAGGAGAGGAGTTTTCCTACCTCTATTGTAACCACCCGCCGAGTTGTTCCTGCATTTTTGAGATGCGACGTAGTCCGAATTCATGTTATTTACCTCAAAGTGAAAGTGGAGCAGTATATTTTAGCCTTTACTCTACGGGTGAACCCATGGCTTGCGATAGGGGCGGCGTAGTAGGCGATTCGCCTCATCGTCCTTTACTACCCTCTGTTTCGCTACATCCCACTCCAGTGTTCGCCCCAGTTTCATGGAGAGGTTCGCCAGAATACAGGTCGTAGTGGAGATATAGCCCTCTTCGATGTCTGCGACAGGACGACCTCGGTTGTCGACAGCTCTTAGAAAGTCTTGCATATGGTGGCGTATGGCAGGAGCGACGTGCTTTTCCAGATCTTGTTCGGTCTTGTCTTCAGGGTACTGCTCTAGTTCATAGGTCACATCCCTGTGGATGGGCTGCCCCTGAGCCGGAGTAAAATCGTATCCCATTACACTAGCTTTGAGAGTTCCCTTCTCTCCATAGAGTACGGCACTCCACGGGTACTGTGGGTCGCTTGCCTGCCCCCAGCTACGATGTTGCCACAGAATTTTTGTGTCGCCGTAGTCGAAGGTGGCGGTCTGCGTGTCTGATATATTAGCGATACTGGCTTTATCTACAAGAATGCCTCCCGCGGAGGAGATAGTTTTGGGAAAGCCCAATCCCATCATCCAGCGAACCATATCTAACATATCAATACCTTCGCCAAAAAATCGGGGTTTCGTAACAAAAAGTAGGGCTTATGGAGTACCGTTAAAGTGACAAAACTACAACGGAGGAACTCCTCAGCCCATG
>JAPLCR010000338.1:13056-13439 GCA_026392135.1 Armatimonadota bacterium | reverse complement strand
CTACGCCGCCCCAGAAACCGTAACCTCTGACGACGACGCAACCGCCCAAAAGCCCGATGGATCCTCGTTCAAAGCTGCAAACTACTGTATCCATGAAGCTTCAACATATGTACTATACTAACCTCCACCTCTATCCTTGTAGTGCCTCCCACGTTGCACTACACGCAACACAAAAGCAGTCATATATCGAGCCTCCTCTATGAAGAGCAAACGTCTTTCAGACGGAGTGACCGCTTTGATGGACAGCCATCGGGACGACAGAAAGAAGCAAGAGATGAAACGAGTTCTTATACTGTGCGGACTTATCAGTATGTGCCTGTTGCCTCCTACCCTTACCTACGCCCAACAGCAAAACGACCCGCTCTGGGTGAAACGCCTTGCGG
>JAPLCR010000338.1:0-13023 GCA_026392135.1 Armatimonadota bacterium | reverse complement strand
GGTGCTTGCGAAGAGAGAGGGCTTTCCGCTCTCTCTCGCCGAACTGCCAAAGCACAATGTTTCAGATGCAGACAACGCGGCGACCTATATCCGTCGCCTCAGTGAGATTGAAGAGCGAAAACCTCTTTCCAAAGAGGATAGGCTCTTGATTCATGACGAGTTGCAAAGTTCGCGCCCACTTACATCCAAGCAAATAAGTCGCGCTAAAGCCCTCTTCGCACATCGGCAGGACATCCTCAGCAATATCGAAAAGGCGGTTGCGAGCCGCTATTTCGTAGTCCCCATGCCTATGGTTAAAGGCACAAACCTGCCAGACCTAGACCCGCCGAATCCTCTGTTCAGTGGAATGCGCTCCGCCCAGCGCTGGATAAACGCGGAAACAGCGACGCTTCTTGCGGATGGAAAATACAAAGAGGCGGTAGAGAGCCAGACGAAAGTTCTCCATCTTGCGAGAATCATCAGGCAGGCTCCTTCGTTATCGGTGCTTATGTCGGGGATAATTCTCGAACAAATATCGGTATCTAGGGCGAAGAAAATCCTGCTTGTTGCGGGAGGCAAGCCGGAGATAGCGCAGAAGGTAGCGGAGGCTTTACAACGAGAGGGCGGTTCGCCCTCATTTGATACGGCACTTCGCTCTGAGTTGGCGATGCGAATGACCGTTGTGGATGCGATGGGCAAGAAGGCGGCGCGTCAACTCAACACGACTGCGTTTGTTCCGACGGATATTCAGAAAGAGATGAAACGGTATGGCTATCCCGACGACCCGAAACAGGCTTTAGAGCGTTATGTCAATGCGAATGAGACGAACCTTATCCTGAAATATATCGAACTCAAGAGCATTATGGCTTCTCCGTACTACCAGAAACTGTCTCATGGTTTTCCTCCGCAAAAGGAGATAGACAGACTTTCTCAGGAACCAGACATGGGGTTTGCCTATAGTGCCCTGTCGCCCTATGCCTTCTTCCGTAGTTCTCTTGTGTCAAACGAGGCAGATAGGGAGATTTTTCTGATGGGAGCGCGGGTTCTCGCATGGAAAGTCAAGCGTGGCGCGTTCCCCAACTCCTTGAAGGAAGTTGTTTCCAGCATCCCGCTCGACCCCTTCGACGGCAAGCCCTTGCACTACCGAAAAGAAGGGGCGGGATTCGTGGTCTATAGCGTAGGCGAAAATAGAAAATACGACGGGCGCGTTTTAGAGAAAGGCAGAGGGAGGGAGAGCATATTCCGCTATCCTGCGCCACCCCAGAAACCGTAACCTCTGACGACGACGCAACGCCCAAAAGCCCGACGAATCCTCGTTCAAAGCTGCAAACTACTGTATCTGTGAGACTTCAACATACGTATTATACTAACTCCACCTATATCCGTGTAGTGCCTACCACACTACACTACACGCAAGAGCAAACGCCTTTCTTTGATTGGAAAGCCATCGGGACGGCAGAAAGAAACAAGAGATGAAGCGTATTCTTATACTGTGCGGACTTATCAGTATGTACCTGTTGCCCCCTACCCTTACCTACGCCCAACAACAAGACGACCCGCTCTGGGTGAAACGGCTTGCAGACGCGAAGGCTCTTGCGAAGAGAGAGGGCTTTCCGCTCTCGCTCGCCGAACTGCCGAAGCGCAATGTTCCAAATGCGGACAACGCGGCGACCTATGCCTCTCAACTCCATGACCTCAAACGGAAGAAGCCGCTCTCAAAGATAGAGGAAGGCTATCTGAATACGCTCGGTCCTGATATAAGAAGCGCGACTCCTCAGCAGTTGGAGCAGGCGAAGCAGGCTTTCGCAAATCGAACGGATATCGCGCAACTTGTCGAAAAGGCTGTCGCGTGCAAAAACTACTATGTCCCCGTTAAAATGATGACTTCCAGCACTCTGCTCTTCCCTGAGTTTCCCATCACGATTATGGCGGAAATGCGCTTTGTTGCGCGTTATCTAGCTCAAAAGACCTCTCTTCTGCTGAGAGAGGAGAGGTATCAAGAGGCGATTGAGAATCAAAAAAAAGGGTTTCAATTGGCTCATATTGTGGCGCAAGGCTATCAATTAGAGGAGATGCTGTGCGCGAATTCGATAGAAGCTATCGCGTTGCGTGGTATGGAGACAGTACTACAGTTCTCAGGACAGAAGCGAGGAATCGCATCCACTGTAAGGAAGGTCATTGAAAGGGAGAGCGGTGCGTCCTCATTTGAGCGAGCGTTAGGGGTTCAGTTAGCGACAAAAATGGACGAATTAGAACGATGCAGGGGGAGCGCCGAGACTTTGAAATCGCTCAAGTCGCTAGTAATGAGCGGAGACGGAGGACAGGGCATATTCGGATTCCCAACTGATTCCGCGCAGAATGTCACGCGCTTTATCAACGCCAATGAGACCAATTTCATCAAAAAAACGAATGTGGTAATGCACACGCTACCCGCGCTGTATTATAAGGCGTTGCCGCCTGATTTTCCTCCTAACCTCAATACAAATGATGGCGAACGTTCCAAGAATGTAGATAGTTGCGTCGCAGATGCATTTCTTTCTGAATGGCATACCGTTCGCATATATATCGCAAAGCACACAGCGAGGAACGCTGTTCTCTTAACGGGAGCGCAGGTTCTCGCGTGGAAGGTCAAGCGTGACGTGTTCCCAAACTCCTTGAAGGAGGTTATTTCCAGCGTTCCGCTCGACCCCTTCGACGGCAAGCCTCTCCGCTATCGCAAAGAAGGCGCGGGCTTTGTTATCTATAGCGTAGGCGACACTGGAAAATACGACGGGCGCGTTTTTGAGAAAGGCAGATGGCGAGAGAGCGTATTCCGCTACCCAGCGCCACCCCAAAAACCGTAGCCTATGACGAAAACACGCTCCCAAACAGCCCGACGAATCCTCGTTCAAGAGTGGCGCGACATAACAGTCCCTATAGAACAACTCCGCCCCCTCATTCCTCCCGAACTCGAGCTAGATACTTTCGAGGGGCAAGCGTATATCGGGCTGATTCCCTTCACCATCACGGGGGCGCGTCCCGTCGGCTTTCCCAAGTTTCCGCCTATCACCAGTTTCCACGACACCAACCTCAGAACCTACGTCCGTCACCGCGGAGGCGACCCCGGCGTATGGCTCTTTAGCCTCGACGCGAACAGCCTTTTCGCCGTTCAGTTGGCGCGTCGTTTTTTCAAACTACGCTACCACCTCGCCAAAATCGAAATGAGCGTGACAGAGTGCGGTGGAGGGCGAGAGATAGACTATGCAATGGAGAGAGTGGACGCAGAGGGCGCAGGGCTACACGTCCGCTATCACCCGATAGGAGAGGCTAGTTTTGCAGAGGTAGGGACGCTAGAGCATTTCCTGTTGGAGCGGTACACTCTCTATACGAGCGATGGCGCGAATCTCTATTCGGGACGCATCCGCCATACGCCCTACCGAATACAGTCCGCAGAAGCCGAACTCTATTCAGAGACCCTCATAGAAACGGGAGGCATAGCGCGTCCCGCTACGCCTCCCTTATGTCACTATGTACGCGGGGTGGATGTGGATGTTTTCCCCGTACAGCGAGTCAAATAGACTCTACACCGACCCCGCCATCTCCCGCTCCGCGTCGGAGGGCGTGACCCGCGCCAGCAGTTTGTTCAGCGCGTGGAGATAGGCGCGGGCACTCGCCACGACAATATCGTTGTCCGCCCCGCGCCCCGTGTAAATGTCGTTGCCGCGCCGAATACGAATCGTCACATCCGCAAGCGCGTCAATCCCCTCCGTCACCGACTGAATGCTAAACTCAATAAGGTCGTTCTCTACGTTCACAATGCGATTGACGGCTCGGTATATCGCGTCAACGGGTCCCGTGCCGTGACACGAGTCGGTGAGTTCGCGCCCCGAAGCGTCGCGAATTGTGACCGTAGCCGTCGGTAGCATCTTATCTCCGCAAGAGACCTGAACGTGTAGCAGTTCGTAGATATGCGCTACGGTACTTGTCTCGTCGGCGGCAATTTTCGCCAAGTCTTCGTCGTAGACCTCTTTCTTACGGTCAGCCAGTTCAAGGAAGCGGGCGTAGATTTTATCAATCTGCGTCTCGTCATACGCGAAGCCCAACTCCTGCAAGCGATGCTGAAGCGCGTGCCGTCCGGAACGAGCCGACAGGATAATTTTGCTCTCGTTAATGCCCACGTCCTGCGGGTCGATAATCTCATAGGTTGTGCGCTCTTTCAGAACGCCGTCCTGATGTATCCCCGAAGAGTGCGCGAAGGCGTTCGCCCCAACTATCGCCTTATTGGGCTGTACGAAAATGCCCGTCGTAGTACTCACCATGCGGCTAGTTTTGTATATCTCCTGCGTGGTAACACCCGTCACGCAGTCGTAGATGTCTTTGCGGACGTGCATCGCCATAACCACCTCTTCCAGCGAGGTGTTCCCAGCGCGTTCGCCAATACCGTTGATAGTACACTCTATCTGCCGCGCCCCGTTCTGCACTCCCGCTAGAGAGTTCGCAACCGCCATGCCCAAATCGTTGTGGCAGTGAACGCTTATCCGCGCTTTGTCTATGTTGGAGACGTGTTCGACCACATAGCGAATCAATGCGCCGTACTCGTTAGGAGTGGTGTAGCCCGTTGTGTCCGGGATATTGATGACCGTCGCCCCCGCCTTTATCACCGCTTCGATGACTTGACACAGGTAGTCTCTGTCAGCCCGTCCCGAATCCTCCAGAAAGTACTCCACGTCGCTCACAAACTTGCGAGCGTGCTTCACCGCCGTAACGCCCCGCTCCATAGCCTGTTCGCGGGTCATACGAAGTTTGTGCTGTAGGTGGCTGTCCGAAACACCCAGCCCCGTATGAATGCGCGGGTTCACTGCATCTTTCAACGCCTCTGCCGCGACCTCAATGTCTTTTGGCACAGCGCGGGTGAGACCGCAGACGGTGCAGTTCTTAATCATTTGACTAATGCGTTGAACCGCCTGAAAGTCGCCCGGTGAGGAGATAGGGAAACCCGCCTCAATCACATCCACGCCGAGCCGTTCAAGTTGCCTTGCAATCTCAAGTTTCTCGTCCACGTTCATGGATGCACCGGGAGACTGCTCTCCGTCGCGTAAAGTGGTATCAAAGATGTAGATTCGGTCTGCCATGGTATCTCATTCTCCTTAACGGGTTCTCCGTTAGTTATTCGCTGTAGCCCCTCTTCGGTAAAGAAGGAACATCTAGCGTAGTAGCCGCCAAACACAAAAAGACCCCTCATCCCCAAGGGACGAGAGGCGAGTAATCGCTCACGTGGTACCACCCTTGTAATCGGCACATATTAACGAAATATGCACGTCGGGCTTTCGCCCTGCCGACCACTTGAAAGCGCGATATCGGGCGCGACCGGATAGTCCTACTTACAGTTTCCTGCGTTCAGATACCTGCTCCGAGGGGAGATTCAGCGCAGTTCCCTGTTGCCTCGCACCAAGCGGCAACTCTCTGAAAAGGATGCTAACGCCTACTAGCCTCATCAACGCACTACAAAACGGGTATATATAAAAACATTATGGCACTTTTACCGCGCGAGAGTCAAGTCAAAATTTCTGAACTAGGAAGCCACTATACTTACTGACAAGAAGGCTAGTCACCTCCCCCCATACACAAAAAACGCGCCGTTCTGGCATCCAGACACGGTTTTGCCGAATACGGAAGGATATTAAACAGCCACTCGCGAATCGCATACTTATAGGTAGGGGATCCCTGTTACGCAAGCGTGCGTAGTCGAAGAGGGGGGTTAATTTTCCATAGAGGAGCAAAAAAGAGTGATTGAGGGAGACACAGTAGTACAACAAGCAATTGCAGCGGCGCGAGGAGCCTTAGAAGAGGGTACGTTAACCCTTGGGGTCTTCGATAACCTCATAGGGCATCTACTCTCTGGGCAAAAACGGCAGAGACTGCTCTATCTACACACTGCCGTGCCAAACATCTATGCACAGGCAGTCGCAGCGGCACTCCACGAGCCTGTACAGGGACAACGCACGCAGATCGACCCCACCGCCCCCGACCTGCCCTATCAAAATGTTTTCCAGGCACTCTGCGAAGGATGGCGCGTCATTCATTTTCCTGACCAACGCGCTCCTTTTGACGATGTAGAGATAGATATTGTCGGCTACGAATATGTCTTAGAAAAATGGGAGGTTATCGATGCCCACTGAAAACCCGCGCCTAGACGATGAGGCTGTACTAAAATTTGTGGTGCGGGGCTACCATCTTGTACATCCCGACCTGCCTGCCAAACTTAATGAGAGAGTATACTCTGCCTGCTCCGCACTAGCAGAGAACCCCGGTAATGGAATCTATACTGCCGTACCAGCACTACGAGAGGTCTATGAACACCCCTCCGTTCAAGGGTCACTCGCAAGCCTACTTGGAACAGACTACCGCATGAATGCACACCGCCACCTACACACGACTCCCGCGCACTATCTGCATAGTCAGAATTGGCATCAAGACAGCACAAATGTGCGCCATCACCAGATTCAGACGGTACTCGCCATGTACTATCCGCAAGAGGTCACTCCTGAGAGTGGACCCACCGTTATTCTCCCTGCCTCTCATTTTCGGAACGCGCCCACAGACCGTATGGCATCCTACGCCAATATCCGCGGGCAACTTTTCCTGAACGTTCCAGCGGGAACCGTCGCCATTGTGCACTACGATATCTGGCACGCAGGCACGCTTAATCGCTCCGATAACCCGCGCCATATGCTCAAATTTCTCTTTGACCGTAGAAGTGAGCCGCTTACGCCCAGCTGGAACCATAACCCCAATCTCTCCTCCGACGCTGTTCAAAACCGAATTATGGAGATGGCAGGACCACCCATCGGTTACTGTTCAGACTTCTATAAGGAGTGGCAACTGCGCCGAAATATGTGGGACTGGCTCTGCGGTAAGCGGAAAAACCTCGCACCGGGAGGCTTCAAAGAGTTGCTTGGGCAAGATGCGGAGAGCGAACAGAAGGAAAACACCGTATGAACAACGGACGCATGATAGGAAAGCGAGTTCTAGTCACTGGCTCAGACACAGGTTTAGGGCGCGAAGCGGTGCTACAGTTTGCGAGAGAGGGAGCCGATGTCGTTCTCCACTACCCACAGAGTGAAGAGAGTGTGTTGAAAACCGTGAGCGAAATTCAGGATATGGGGCGCAGAGCAACCGCATTCCCTGCCAATTTTAACCATATCAGCGAGGTACTGCGACTAGGAGAGCAGGCAGTCGCGTTTCTTGGCGGGCTGGACGTACTAATAAACAATGCAGGGGTCACGATGAACCGCCCTATTGAGAAGGTGACACCAGAGCAGTGGGACTGCCTCTTCGACATCAATGTTCGTGCCCCATACTTCCTCATACAAGCCACCCTTCACGCACTTCTGGAAGGTGGAGGAGCCATTATCAACCTCGCCTCCGTCCATGCCTTTGAGGCTATCACAGAACACGCCGTCTATGCAGGAACCAAAGGCGCAATCGTCGCCATGACGCGGGGGCTTGCCATCGAGTTGGCTCCGCGTGGAGTACGGGTAAACGCCATTGCTCCGGGCGCAACCGTCGTAGAAAACTACTACAAGGTCATGCCAAACTACGATCCAGAACAGGCAGGGAGAGATATTCCCATCGGTTTCGTCGGGCATCCTCTCGATATTGCGCGTACTGCCGTCTTTCTCGCCTCCGAAGAGGCACGCTATATTGTTGGGCAGACAATCATTGTCGATGGGGGTACCACCTCTTGGATGCCGTTCAATGAGGGCTTCCGTCAACCTCTCTCCTTTCAGTTTGGAAAGGGGTATGTACCAGGCGTAGACTGATTCTCTAGTCACTACTGGGCTGCACTTTACCTCCTCACTACTCTGTCAAGCCGTGTGAAGCAGGAAGGGGGAATCTACACTAACGTGAGTTTAAGGCGCACAGCCTTTAAAAATCGCCCCCGTCTGCCTCATATTTCTCATGTTCTCCCGAACTCACATTACACTAGGACAGCGCAGGTAGGCGTACCTCGAAAGTAGAGCCTTGCCCCACTGCACTCGTGACAGCAATGGTTCCGCCGTGCGACTCAGCAATCCAGCGCACGATATTCAGCCCCAGCCCACTTCCGCCCTGCTCTCTACTTCTACCAGAATCTACTCGATAGAATCGGTCAAAAATGTGTGGCAGATGCTCTTCAGGAATTCCATGCCCCGTATCCTCCACCGAAAGAACCGCGAAAACCTCCCCTTCAACCGCCTCACGGCGCACCGATAGCACCACACTCCCCCCCTCTGGCGTATAGTTCACGGCGTTTTGGAGGAGGTTCGCGGCGAGCTGCTGAAGCCAGAGTGAGTCACCTAACAGAGGAGTCTCGTCCATCTCGGCAATATCCAGAGAGATGTGTTTACGGCGTGCTAAAGACTCTACCCCCTCAAACGCCTCCATCGCAATCTCATCTAGTGAAACCTCTTCTTGCCGCAGTTTCACCTGATTCGCGTCGGCGCGAGCGAGGAGTAGCAGGTTCGTCACGATGGAAGAGAGACGCTCCGTCTCCTCAATCACGCTCCGCAGAGTCTCCTGATACTCATGAGGTGTTTTCTCGCCCATCAGCGCGACCTCCGCCTCTCCCCTCATAGCAGTCAGAGGAGTCTTGAGTTCGTGGGAAGCATCGGCGGAGAAGCGTTCAATCTGCCTAAAACTCTTATCAAGGCGGGCTATCATCTCGTTTAGCGCGGAGGCGAGGCGGCTGATTTCGTTATCGCTTCGGGGCGGCACAATTCGCACATCGAGCCGTTTACTCTCAATGGTGAGAGCGGCTTGAGTCATGTCATCCACAGGTTTGAGGGCGCGTCCTACCAGTATCCCCCCTCCCAAAAGAGCGATAAGGAATACCGAGGGGGTCAGAATCAGGAGTAGGTTGGCAGCACGGGTTAAAGCGGTGTCTACGCCCTCCACCGAAGCCCCCACCTGTACGATATAAGGAACGTTCTGTCCCATTACAACGGGAACACTGACTATCCGCACGGGGTATTCACCCAGCTTGCTCTCCGTGTCGAAGCGCGTTTTCCCTTTCAAACCGTCTTGCAAAGCTTCGTCTAAACGCGGAAGTGGAATCGTCTTGAGCGCGTCGGAACGCACCACAGGGTTGCCGTAGGGATTGATAACCTGCACGTACCGTCCCCACGACTGTAGGTCGTTGTTGTCTATAAATGCCTTCTCTATATCTGGGGAAGGAGGGCGACCGGGGTTTTCGGTGTTGTAGCGATAAAGAATAGCGGCGATAGTGCGAGAGGTATCCGTCGCATGGAGCTTGAGGGTGTCGTCGGCACGAGAGGTGAGGTACTGCCGTAATAAAAGAAGCGTAAAGACGGAGAGTAGCAGAAGAGTGAGGGCGAGAATAGCCCCGTACCAGAGCGCAAGTTGGGCGCGAAGGCTACGCAGAAAGGGAAGGCGCGTAAGCGGGGTTGAGGGTGATAGTGCCACTCATTCCCTCTCCTCACGCAAAACATATCCCACTCCACGCACGGTATGAAGCAGTTTGCTCTCCGCGCCCTTGTCCACCTTTTTACGAAGAAAGTTCATGTAGACCTCTAGGACGTTACTCTCTGCATCAAAATCGTAGCCCCAGATACTTTCCAGAAGGGCGGTGCGCGTAAAGACCTGCCCCGGGTGGCGCAGAAGCACCTCCAAAAGGGCGTACTCCTTATTTGTCAACTCAATAGTGCGTCCAGCCCGCGTCACACGGCGAGCGATGGGATCAATTTTCAAATCGGCGTACTCTAGTTGCGTGATTTTTGTAGAGCCTGCCTGACGGCGCAACAGGGCGCGAATTCGAGCGAGCAGTTCATCAAAAGCGAAGGGCTTGGGCAGGTAGTCGTCGCACCCCGCGTCTAGCCCCTGAATTCTATCTTCCAATGCACCCCGCGCCGTAAGAGCGAGAACCGGTGTGGAGTTACCGCTGGCGCGAATATCGCGCACTACAGAGAGACCATCCCTGTCTGGCAACATAGAATCCATAATGATAACGCCGTACTCGTTCGTGAGGGCATACTCTAGCCCCGTCGCTCCATTCGGCGCGACATCTACCGTATAGGAGGACTGCTCCAACCCTTTTCGCACGAAACTGGCGACTTTTTCTTCATCTTCAACGACTAACACGCGCATTTTTTGTTACCTCTCGGCTTTACGCTTTACTGTGAGAAATCATGGATTGGATAGTTTGCCTGGTGCTTTCCGATTGAAGTATCTGCGCCAATGTAGTAAGCAAGTCCGCCTCGTTGTTGCAACGGATGTGTTCATCACGCCACGTTATCACGACGGGGTACAGGGCGAGAGAGGTTATGACAGAAAACAGAGTGTAGCGATACCCTCCCATAGCGGGCGAGACTAAGGTGAAACGATGAACAATATAGTTCGACGCGCTAAAGCCCATAGACCTCGGGGCAAGGGCTTGGGAGACTAAAAGTTCCACATTAATGAGGGATGTCTGTCCAAACGGTATAGAATCTATCTCCCCTTCGATAAGATGATTGGTTTTCGATCCTACCAGAGAAGCCTGTTTTCTTATAATGTCTAGCGGCGTAACCGCCTCTTCCGCTAAAAGGTCGTTGGGCCATAGGTCGGTATCAAGAACGCTCATTGCACAATCTCCTCCTCTAAACGCAATTTGAAAACGATAGGCAGGTGGTCGGATATGGCAGGGTTAGGAATCCCGCTCTCCAACAAAAGACTCTCCCGCCCATCCGTCGTCGCTATCTGTAGGTCGCTATCCTCAAAGTAGGGTAGCAGTTCAGGGCGTATTAACATCTGGTCGAACATATTCCAGAAGTAAGCGTGCGGCGTAGACCGCCACTGATAGTACGTTCCCGGCGGAGTGTTGTTTCCATCGCCAAAATGACCCCACATCGGGTTATAGAAAAACGGATACTCCCGCTCGTTTACGGTGCGCCCTCCCTTTTCAGCTACCTGACGCGCCATCACTGCGTGCAACCCGTTACAAAGAGACATCCCCTGCTCAAACGGGTTCGCATTCATATCCCCCATAACGATAGTCCTAGCATGACCGCAAGCGTTTTCGACATTTCGAATGTCCGTTGACATTGCCGCCAACTCAGCCGCTGAATCTATCTCATCGTAATACACTTTGCTGGGCAGGTGCGCCATACATATCAAAATCGGAGCGAAATTGGGCGGTTGTAGAGTTCGTATAGAATAACGACGCGCTTCACGATGAAACTTCGTGAACTCTGCTGGAAATCTGGCGTACACCTCTATCAGCGGACACTCGAATTTCGGATGATAGTAGTACTCCTCCGAATCTTCGTTGAGTTTCGACAAAAGCGTATCGGGCACTATGTCACATTCCGCAAGTATCAGTACATCCACGTCATAGCGACGCGCCAACCGCGCTATCCGCTCCTCATTCGGCTTCTTATTCACGTTCCAAAACATAAAAGTCAGCATCGTCGGGCGTATCCTGAAGCGAAAAAGGTTCTAGCCAAATTACCCCACTTGTCTTCTTTTTCGGAAAGAGTCTGTCGTTTAGTTCCCATCCCCTGAAAAGAGGGAGGAGGGAGGAAGTGCCTCTCGTAACGGCGTAACCCGCAAAATAGAGGGTCTTCCTGTTATCGGGTTCGTCTCTATCTCGGCATCAGCGGAGTAGGCTTCCCGCAAGTTCTCAGGAGTGATGACCTGCTCTGGGGTTCCCTCCGCGACAACTTTCCCTTCCAACATCAATACCAGCCTGTCGCAAAACTCCGCCGCCTGATTCAGGTCGTGGAGGGCGGCAAGCACTCCCCTCCCCTGCGTGTGAGCGAGAGTATGCGCCGTCTGCATTATCTCCGCCTGATGCGCTATATCGAGGTGCGCCGTCGGCTCGTCCATAAGAAGGAGCGGCGCATCCTGTGCCAATGCCCGTGCCAACAGCACGCGCCGATGCTCTCCACCAGAGAGTTGGGTAACAGGGCGCTCCGCCAGCGCGAGAGTGTCGGTTTGACGAAGTGCCGAGTCCGCAATCGCGAAATCGGTATCGGTCAGCCCGCCGCGTTTCCGATGGGGATAGCGCCCCATTAGCACGATGTCCCGCACGGTAAAATCGAAGTAGGCGGACTCCTGTTGAGGAACGAAGGCGATACGGCGAGCGCGTTCCAGCGTCGACCACTTCCGAATATCGCGCCCCTCCAGCGTCACTTCGCCCTGCGAACAGGCGAGAACATGGGTCAGAACGCGCAGAAGGGTGGATTTTCCGCACCCGTTGCGCCCTATCAAGCCGACAAACTCCCCTGTCGTCACGGAAACGTCAAGCGAGCGGAGTACGTCTGTTCGCCCGTATCCGGCGACTATGCGGGTTGCTTCCAGTCTTATCACGAGGGAGAGTATACCTTGTCTCTGTTTTTGTATGCAAAAGCGAAACAGGCAGTGGGTGGCTATTTTGACCTTTACAGGCTTATCTTAAAAAGATTTTAGGCAAATAGGGACATTCTGCCTATATCCTGCCGTGAAAGCGTCCGGGACTAAAGGTGTTATGGGGGTCGAGGGAGGTTTTGAGTTCGCGGTGCAGGAAGAACTCTCCGCGCACGGCTCCCCATACAGCGATTTTCTCCTGTTCACGAAGTTCAGCGGGAAGGCGCATCCAGAGTAGGTTCGCCTCTGCGGGAAACGCTTTCGCGAGGGAGCGAACAAGGGCGGTATCGGCTTGTGGCGAACCAAGAGAGAGAGTTCCGAGAGCGCAGTCCGCTGTAGCCGCGAGACCGCTATCAATGCTTTTCAGTGCCCCCTCAATGCTATCAGGAGTCAGGGAGGCGCGAACCGCCAGTGCCGTTGCGTCGTCTAGCCGCGCCTGTATATCTAACAAATTTGTCAGGTGTTCTGCGGAAAGCCTGACAAAACTGTTAGATATACCCGCCGCTTGAATACGTCTACCGCACTCTTCCGATTGCCACTGAACCCGCTCTGGACTACCCTGCAAGCCAACTAAAAGCATGGGGGTTCCGTCTACTTCGTTGGTTGCGAGCAGGTACGTGATGGCGAGGTGCGCGTGGTGGAGTTCAAAGCCGAGCCGAAACGCCGTCGCAATATCGGGGG
>JAPLCR010000639.1 GCA_026392135.1 Armatimonadota bacterium | reverse complement strand
GCTGATAATGCTCGTCAAGTTGAGGCTATACTGGCAGTTTTGGGCTAAGAAGCGATTTACTGGACCCACGCCAGACGATGAGGCGGAGTTGCGTCAGGAGATGATATGATGCGAATTGGGAGTGTTCCATACCTCAATGCGAAGCCGATGGTAGACTGGTTTCACAGCCCTGAGTGCGATAGTCCCGTGGAGGTGGTATACGCGGTTCCTTCACGACTTGCTGAGATGCTGAGAGAGGGGAGCGTTGATGTTGCCAACGTCTCAATTTTTGAGATGTTCCAGAACCCTGACCTTATACTGATACCTGACCTCTCTATTTCCGCGTGTGGAGCCGTTAAGAGTGTTCGCCTCTTTTCGAAAAAACCTCTGCACGAGATTGAGAGCGTAGCCTTAGATACCAGTTCACTGACATCAAATGCGCTGTTGCGTATTCTGTTGAAAGAGCAGTTTGGGATTACACCCTGCTATAGCCACCATACCCCCGACATCTATGCGATGTTAGAAAGTCACGATGCTGGCTTGATTATAGGCGACCTCAAACTGTTTGAGGGGTTGCCCGATACCGTTGTTTACGATTTAGGGCAGGCTTGGTACGATCTAACAGGGTTGCCGTTTGTATATGCGGCGTGGTCTGCGCGTCGAGATAGGGTCTCTTTGGAGATGTGCGAGACGTTGCACCGTGCTATGGGCTGGGGCAGTCAGTGCCTCGAAACACTGGCGGCGCACTGGGCTGGTAGGTGGAATCTTCCCGTTGAACTTGCCACAGACTACCTTGTAAACGTGATGGACTATCGCTTGGCAGAGCGGCAGATGGCGGGCTTACGCCTCTATCAGCAAAAGTGCTTTGAGCAAGGGCTAACTGGTGAACTCCATCCCATAGAGGCTTTTCAGCCTTAATCCAGAGAGGAGAAGAGAGTGACAAAACCACTGATTTCACCTGAAGAGGTGTTACTGAAACGAGACCAACTCGTGAACTTGGGTTACTGTGTCGTACCGGGGGTGCTTCAGGGTGAATTACTTGAGCAGGTACGCGATTATACTAACGATTTGCTAGACCGTCGGGCTGTAGACCCGAAACACCGTTATCAGGGGAGTGATTTTCATGTCGGCACAACGCGCCTACAATCAACGCCGCGTGCCGGCGTATGCTCTGAGTTCTCTTCTGTAGTGGATAGGCTAATAGACCTACCTGATGTGTGGGAGGTGTGTCGCCTGCTTGGGTTTGAGGCGCAACGTCCTGACGATATGATTATCGTCTTGAGTAAGCCGCCCTTTGCGCCTCCCCTCTATTGGCACCAAGATATGATGAACTGGAACCATCCCGAAGCCGCCTCGCCATGGCCAACACGCGTCTTTTTGTCGTACTACATGACGGATACAACGCTGGAGAACGGCTGTTTGCGGATCATTCCAGGCACACATCTCAAGCGTACCCCATTGCACGACCTTCTGCCGCCCGCGCACAGTCCAGAGATACAGGCGCTGACAGACCTTTCGCATCCTGCGTTTCAAGACTATCCCGGCGCGATAGATGTACCAGTTAAAGCGGGCGATTTAGTCATCAATGATGCGCGTGTCCTCCACGCCGCCCGCGCTAATAATACGAGTGAACGGCGCACTCTTGTGCTTCAGTGGCACTCGATTTTCCCCTGTCCACAGGTTCCTAGCTGGTGGAAAGGGGAGATACCAGATGCGATTCGGAATTTTGATACGGAGGCAACCTATACACATACGCGCACGCCCGGCGAACATCTGAAGTGACCTTCAAAGGCGGCAGTGCGTCACGAATACCTGTTTTGGATATTTAAGGAGTAGAGAGATTTGAGCCATTCTCATTTTGTACGAACCTATCTTGATGACTTGAAGACTTTGCTGGATGCGATTGCACCGGAGCAGATAGATACTATTGTGGATATTCTATTTGAGGCGTGGAAGGGGGGGCGGCGTGTTGTGATGATGGCGAATGGCGGGAGTAGTAGTTCGGTCAGCCATATCGCCAACGACTTACAGAAGAACCTGCAACTGGAAGCGGGAAGAGCTTTACGTGCTATCTGTCTTACGGACAACGCGCCTGTGCTTATCGCATGGGCGAACGACACCTCATGGGACAACGTTTTTGCGCCGCAAGTAGAGTGTTGGGTGGAGCCGGGCGATGTGGTTATCGGTATTAGTGGCAGCGGTAACTCGCAGAACGTATTGAACGGGGTTGCGCGGGGAAACGAACTCGGCGCGACGACTATTGGGTTCGCTGGATTTGGAGGCGGTAGGCTACCAAGTACCGCGCAACACTGCCTTGTGGTTCACTCGAACAATATGCAGAGAGTAGAGGATGTTCATATGGTTGCTCTACATCTTATTTTTTCGATGCTGATGGAGCGTGCTAGGGGGGCGACGGCATAGGAGGTAGATGGGAAGTTGGGTATGAACTAGGGCACTACTCGCGACACCAGACGCGATTTGGGTTGCTTATCTATAAAGCGCAAGCTGCTTTGGAACGCGACCCTAGTAACTTCATGCGGAGTTCCATCTTGGGCGTATGATGCTAGAGCAGAAGCGGAACGAGGGTATCGCCCATATCGAGAGCGCGATGTAGAGGGAGCGGGACTACATTTTTTGCGGGATGTCAAATTATCTATGGCTACTTGTTAGGCGCGGGGCGTAATGCAGAGGCGTACACCTATAAAAGCTGTTACTACGCTGGAGCAGACCATCTGAAGGAGATGGAAGAGGAGCGAAAAGCCCTTCTTCCCACAGATGTTATTGCGCCTTTCGTTGTGGATACCGCTTTCTTGTCGGAACTATGTGCGATTGCGGAGGGGATTAAGCAGGAAAAGGAGATACTTATAGTTCGTAAGGAGGTTAAGATATTTCCTGATAAGCCCTGCTACTATGTTTACTCATTCATGTTACG
>JAPLCR010000702.1:778-4129 GCA_026392135.1 Armatimonadota bacterium | reverse complement strand
TGATAAGCCCAATCTGTTTGCATAGAACACCTCCCTGTTTTTTGCAGGGTTCTACAAAAACACAAGAACTTCCTCCCCAAAACAGAACCCAGAGGAAGGCGTGTATGCAACCTACATCTCAAGATATGGGACAAGATAAGCACAAGGGGAAGGGCGAATGCTGAGGGCGGAAGGCTTCGCTGTTTCGCAAAAGTTGGCGGAGAGCGGGAGCATTGCAAGTCTCCCCTTTGTGAGGGGCTTCACTGGGGTATGTATTGGGAGGGTTTGAGATAGGGGAGGCTTATCTGTACCCGCCCTCATCCCGTCCTGCGGACACCCTTCTCCCAATTCTGGGCGAAGGGCTTGACCTATAGGTGGTTTTGTATAGCAGTTCAGTTTTTGTGTACAAAATCCGTACATACCCCTGTGAAGCCCCTCACAAAGGGGAGACTTGCAATGCTCCCGTACTCTGCTAGCTTTTGCGAGACGCGGAAGCCTTTGAATATCGGCATTCGCCCTTCCCCTTGTGAAGGGGTAAGGGTTGGGATGGGGTGGGCGGGTTAGTGTGGAAGCCTTGCAGTACAGCTAAGGATAGGGTGCGCGTAGAGAGCACAATCGCTCCCAAATTCCAGATTTTCTATATCAAACCCTAGCCTGAGTAGTTAAAAAACGCAACCCTACCTATCCCTCTCCACCACACTAACGTGAAGCTCATGCCCTCCATCTGGGCGGGCTATCTCATAGTAGTAGAAAATCTCGTGCCCCACCGGGAGAATGTCTACATAACGCAGAGAGCCTGAGCCGTGCGGTGAGGTCAAGGCGGGTGCGTCTGGCGAAAGCGAGTAGAATGTGCGGAGGTCAAAGGTCATAGCAAGCCCTGTCTTCTCCTCATAGTTGTCCGCTTTGCTTGCACCGCCGTCGTAGAGCGCGATATAACCCCCATTCGGTAACGGCAATAGCGAGCCGATACGCCGACAGTAGGAGTCCCACTTGAGCGCGGGAAGCGACTCCGGTGCGGAGGGCGAAGGAAACGCGGGGAAGTTCGACACAGGCGACACATCCCCAATCCACTGAAAGCGTTTACCATCTCCGCTGACTGCCGCCCCTGTCCGCGAAACAATCAATCCCGTACTGTAGATGTCGGCAGTTGAGTGCGCCTCCTGCTCTAAGAACTGATTGCCCACTGTACGGGCATAACTCGCCAACATATAGATCATACGCCCAATAATAAACACATTCGGGTCTTTCACCCCTTCGCCCCCCACATCCTGCGCGGTAAGTAGCGTCGTACGCTCTGCTACGTTGAACTGGTCAGGCTCATCTGCTTCCACCATACTGATGCGCCAACGATTATCTGAAGGATCTACGTGTCCAAAAAAGAGCTGCCACTTACCGTTAAGCCCGCGCATAAGAGTGGCACGCTCCAACGAAAGCGCGAGAAGCGACGATTTCGGAAGTGCCCATATATCGGTGAAGGAGATACCGTTTTCGCTCGATGCGATGCGAAGCTCCACTCCGCGCCCCATGTCGCGGGGTTGGCGCATACGATACACAAGATAGAAGGTGTTCGTAAGAGAGTCAAAGGTCGCACTTGGCGCACCCGCCCACCAACCCGCGCCTTCACTCAAGGGGGCGCGTACTAGCATCCCCTCCGCAGGGTCGAAAAGCGACATGAAGTCGAAGCGTTTACCAAGAATATCGAGCATATTGAGAAGATTCCTTATTTTGATGGGCGCAAGCGGATTTTATCCGCGCTAAACCAGCCCAGAAGCATGAACGGAAAGAGGAGATTACCCGAAAAGGCGGTAACTTGTACACCTGCGCTTGCTGCGTGTATAGGAGCGTAGAGAAGTGTAAAGAGTGCCACCAAAAGAAAGGTCGAGCCGTACACTGTAAGCAGTGAGGAGGAGAAGCGATTTCGCTTGATTCCCATCCCGATATACACAATAAAAGAGGCGTAGAACCAGAGCAACGCGGAGCCGACCACCCACTTGCCGATGAGGTTGAGCGGTATCAGTGCCCTCCCCTCCGAAACCTCACTTGTAAGCGGACGTAGCTTGCCCCAAAAACCTAGCAGTATCCCTCCGCAGTATCCCGCAACCACTAGCGACACAACGAACGCCCAGGAGTATTCAGAGATAAAGCCGAACAAGGCAGGTTGTCCTGGAAAGGTCTTTGCACCGACAAGTGCGCCTCCAAATAGCAGAAAAGCCAGTACCGAGGCTCCATTCACAACAAGAGCGTGATGCGTGTTTAGAAGTTGCGGAAAGGAGGTACGCCCCTTAGAACGATTCACGATAGGTCGGCTCTGCGGGGACGATATCCCCATTGCTCTCTCCAGCTTCTCTTGCAGGCTACGGTCTTGGGGCGAAAACTGAACAGCGTAGGTAAAGTAGGTGATAGCCCGCTCTCTCTGTGCCCGCCGCACACAGATGTCGCCCATCATCTCGCACGCGATAACATTCCGCGAATCCACATTCAATACCTGCAAACACAGCTCCTCCACCTGACGGTAGTTCCGATTGACATAAGCCAGCTTTGCTTCGTCCAGAAGCGGCTGAAGGCTAGGGCGCGGCGGCGATTTTGGGCGTTGAGGGGGCTTTGGCGGAGGCGGCGGTTGGGGCGGTGCTTGGGACGCGGCACGCCCGAACCCGTTGTACTCAAAGGGCGGCTCTTTGGGAGACGCGGTCTTTGCCTGCGGCTTGGGGCGGGGAGGCTGTTGGAAGGGAGACTGCCTCTGCTGTTGAGCTAAAAGAAGCCCGGTATCGTAAGCAGAGCGTAGTTCAGCATCCCCCAGAATACGATAAGCCTCGTTAATCTCCTTGATTTTGCTCCCTGCCCCCGCGTTCGGATTCATGTCCGGGTGGTACTGCCTAGCAAGAGTACGATAACGCCGTTTGACCTCCTCTGCCGTAGCAGAAGAGGTCAGTCCTAGCATTTCATAGTAGTCGGGCAGAACCCCCATAAGTCTCCTCGTAATACGCTAAACACCATGCCCTATTTTACGAGTTCTGCTTGCATCTCTTCACGCAGGCTCCATTTTAGCGGCTCAATATCATACTTGTGTAACGCATCAAGAATTCCTGGAGAAATAGGATAGTCTGTGTCGTTGAGAACCGCATAAGCACGAGAATCGGGCTTTCGGACTTCCTTAATATCAATCCAGGCAAATACAAGGTTTTGGGCTTTGTCTTTAGTTGGACGGTTCACTGTTTTGATTATTCGCTCTGGAGCCTGCTTGGAGGCTGGCACAACGAAATCGAAAAATTGATCATAACCAGACTTTCCTTTGAACGTCACGCTTGGAGTATATCTAATTTCTGCTTGATTAAGCCATTTCTCTACATCCTCATTAAACATACTGACCACGCT
>JAPLCR010000702.1:0-695 GCA_026392135.1 Armatimonadota bacterium | reverse complement strand
GCTAGTTGAGGCAACATAAAACAAGTCGTTTACAGCCAGCATTGCTTGGATAAGATTGTGCTTCTTGAGTGGAAAACTCTCTCTGGTGGCATGAACGATTAAAGCCTCTTTCTCAACCTGAACGCCATAGCCTTGTGTGGCTATCGACAGCAATGCTTTGCGGCGGGGCGTGTCGAATTCACATCCCGAAAGGCGCAAATCATTGATAACGTAGCCATCGTCAGTAATAACAATTTGACTACTCTCTTGTTTAATGTAAACTTGAAGGTAGTCGTTATGACGATCCAAGTAGGGTGTTGTTACTTCTACCCAATCGTCAATCTCTTGGAGAACAGTTTTGTTTTTCAGCCAATCCCAGTATTCACTAATGAAAGACGAAATCTGTGTTCTCATGTGAACAGCCCTCTTTCTATGAAAGGTCGAACGGTAATATTGCAGTAGTCCATGAATTCATCAAGAACGCCCCCAAAGTCAGTCATATTCGTGAATCTACCTTGTGGGAGAGGTTGCGCCCATTTATCACCAAACCCTTCACGATAAATATGGATATGAGGAGAAGGCACTTCCTCCCCATCTGGATTCTGATGTGATGAGCCACCAATATCTAAGCGAACAAGAGCGTATATATTACGCGCTCTGTTTTGATAGGTAACTTTACTAAGAGGGTGTTGAAAAACTCATTTTTTGAGCCTTCT
>JAPLCR010000004.1 GCA_026392135.1 Armatimonadota bacterium | reverse complement strand
CTGTTCATCGCTGTCATCGGTCTCAGAGAAGGGGGCAAGAGAGAGTATAATGGCGAGTAGGTCCTCGGGGAGCATGGCACTTACCTTGTCTGCCCACTCTACTACCACGACACCGTGCCGCTCGAAATACTCATCAAACCCAAAACTAAACAGGTCTTCGGCGCGTTCAAGACGATAAGGGTCGCAATGAAAGAGGGGGAGCCGCCCCATATACTCCTGTACGAGTGTGAAGGTTGGGCTGGTCACGGGTTCCAATACGCCTAGCCCCTGCGCGATACCCTGTGTTAGCGTCGTTTTGCCCGCTCCGAGGTCTCCAACTAGGGCAAGAACGGTACCCTCTACCGCTCGCTCACCCAGTAACTTACCGAGTTTTAGTGTCTCCTCTCGGCTACTCAAAAGAACCCGTAACGTCATGGAAGTGCCTGTGAGATCTCTTCAGCTATCCTGTCTGCGGCGGCTACTATCGGGCGACCAATCACGAGATAACTTGCACCGCGCTCTATCGCTTCAGAGGGTGTCATAACGCGGGCTTGGTCGCCCTTATCGGCTCCTGCGGGGCGAACACCGGGCGTAACAATCAAGAAGTCGGGGTCGTTTACGGCGGCTCGTACCACCTCTATCTCATGGGGAGAAGCGATAACTCCGTCACATCCCGCCCTCTGCGCCATCTTTGCAAGCTCCGCGACGTATTCAGAGACGGTAAGTCCCACCTTGAGTTCGCTGGCTAGAGCTTCGATGCTAATACTGGTCAGAACAGTAACAGCAAGGACTTTGGGGCGAGGAAGGCTCTCTTGTGTTGAGGTTTCCCACGCGGATTTAACGGCGGCTTCCAACTGTGCGTATCCCCCAGTCGCATGAACTGTAACACACCACGCGCCGAGCCGAGCCACGCTCTTCATCGCGCCCGCTACTGTATTTGGAATGTCGTGAAGCTTCGCGTCGTAGAAGAGACGCTCTGCGCCTGCATCTCGTAGCCTCTTGAGTACCTGCGTACCCTCTGCTGTCACCAACTCCAAACCCGCCTTGAATACGCCGACATGACCTTTAAGCTGTCGAACGAGTTCAACGGCATGGTCTCCAGTCACAACATCTAAGGCGACAATAATTCGGTCTTTTCCGCTCAAGCCAGTTCTCCTTTTAGCCTAATAGAAGCGGGTGTTGCGAGTTGTTCATCCAGAACTGCGTCCACGCTTGCCAAAAAGTCTCACCCGTAGAGACGATGAGGCGCGGATTGACTAACTCTACCCCTGTACGCGATTGAAATTCGTTAGCGCGGTCTGAGGTGGCGAGCTCCACATATCACTGGGTTTCATAAGTAGGGCGTAATTGCATTCTACGGATAGTTTTGAGAGTCAGGTAAAGGTGAGCCTCGTCGTCGGTAAGGGGTAGGAAGCCGTACTTTTTATAGAAAGGGATGGCGTTCTCCAGCGCATCCACAATGTCGGCGACCCTCTGGCAGTCGTAGAGTGCCTGAAACAGTAACTGTGCTCCGAAGCCTTTCCCATGCAGAGATGCGTCAACGGCGAGTTTACCCAGAAGAATGACAGGGATGGCTCTTGTCGCCGAGAACCTGGAAGCGGGCGGAAACACCTCGCCTTGCACGCTATACGAAGCGAGCGTATAGTATCCTTCGATAGAGACCCCATCCCTTGTAGCCACATACGTCACCCCTAAATCACGGTCAGCCTCTTCTCTCGCGACGGATTTTAGAAAATGATTGAGCGATTCCACCCCACAATCGAAAGCGACTCGATTGTGAGCGCGGGTCAATTTGACATACTGCATCATCGGCTTTGGCGCACTCCGCCAACGATTATCGTAGTCTCATTGAACCGTTGAGCCGCCGCTATAGCCGCTTCATTGGGGGCGATATCGGCTTCTAGGGCTTCGCAAAATCGCGCGAATTCCGTTTCAGACAGGACGAGAGCACTATGTTCTCCAATAACATCCGTTGCGGCTTTCGCCGCCGCCTGTATCATGAAATCAGAGAGGCTCAGTCCGCACAGTCGAGCGGCGGCTTCTATGTTGGATTTTATGTCCGTGTGAATCCGAAAGTTGATGCGATTATCTTTTGTTGTGGTCGCCATCGCTTTTGCTCCTCCAACCTCTATTCTACCATGGCGTACGTAATTTGTACATACGATTCAGCCTAATAGAAGCGGGTGTTGCGAGTTGTTCATCCAGAACTGCGTCCACGCTTGCCAAAAAGTCTCACCCGTAGAGACGATGAGGCGCGGATTGACTAACTCTACCCCTGTACGCGATTGAAACTCATTGGCGCGGTCTGACGTGGCAAGCTCCACCGTGAACGAAACGGGCGGCGGAAACTTGAGAGGCTTGGGGAACTGGTTTCGGGTGAGGGCGGTGTAGGTTCCCGCTTCGATACGCGCACAAGCATCTGACGCAGGAAGGTGACGTGCCGCATAGCGACCCAAACCTGTTTTTACAGGAACCTGCACAACCGAATCACCGATAAGCGCGTTTACCTCCTGACAAGTCGCCGCATCACCCGATACGAAGACCGCAGGGCAGTCAAAGTCGCCGCAGAGTGCCGAGACGATACCCGATTCTCCCACGAGCGTCTCATTGATACGCGCATTGTACCACGCTTGCGCCGATACAGTATGACACAAAACCCCGTCAGGAGTTCCTGCCATGGCGTGCGCCCCAATAAAAAGTACGGCATCACAACCCTGTTGAAGGGGGACAACATAACGCGCCCAAGTGTGCCCCAGCACATACTCGGCACCGCTTTCAAGCAGTTCGGGAATAAGGCTCTTAAAGCTCCATGCACCTCCTGCACCATGCCCATCTACCACAACAATCTCTTTCGCACCGGCGCGTTTGCATCCGCGTACCGCCGCATTAACCTCATTCGTATAGAGCCGTCGCCCCTCTTCATAGAGTGCCGCGCCACCGTTTACCTGTTCCCAAACAGAGATACCCGCAACCCCCTCCATATCGCAAAACAGCATAACACGCATGACTATTTCTCCTCTCGATTGTTATTTTCAGCGCGGAGTAGTTCATTTGAGGGGTCATGGGTACCTCCATATACTGGGCGCAATAAACTCTCGTTAGACTGTGGTTCGCTAGAGGCTCTTAGAAGCGTTTGGGGGTTTGTCAACTCTTCCAGCCTTCGTTCAAGTATGGGTATTCCCTCATCCACTGCTTTAATTAGTCCATCCACGCTGTGGTCAAGAAAGTGGATTACTACCAAGGATGTCTTTAGTAGACGTAAGTGCGACAAGGACTGCGCGTCGCCTAAATAGGCTAACGCAGACACTACTGCTATTCGAAGTGCCACAGAGGGTTTTCTTGGAGCGTTACGATTTTCGGATATTTGCAGTAGCATCGAGTTTAGCATTTTGAGATGCTCTTGCGATAGACGCAACGTGTCTTTCGCCCGCACGGTGGGCAGAAGCTGCGTCAGTGCTTCGTGTATCTTTGATGTTGAGTACTGCCCGCTACAGTCGAACGCCAATAGATCCAATAAGAGCGGGATAGCATCAGGGTGTCCCCGCAAGACCATCGTATCTACCAGATTGTCACACTGTGTTTTTCGCGTTTTGGAGGCAATGTCTATCTGAAGACCGAAGAGGAGTAGCGTAAGCGGCAGCACTATCGCTTCAGCCACTATCATACCAGTCACCGCCATAAGCAGAGCCTGAATAATAACAAGAGCGACTAAGCGCGACATCCATTTAGCATCCATCGACTTGCTCGTTGCTATTAAGTCGCGGGTCTCCGCAGACAGTGCTATAATTGGTGGATGCGCTACACCAATCTTGCCCGTTTGCGGAAGGTTCGTCGAACCATTTATGTCAAACTCGGAAGTTTTTGATGCTTGCGTCGGATGCGAAAACTGTTGCACCGATGGTTGCCTCCGTGTACTTCAACGCACCTCGCGTTGGCGTAATGGCGTGAACTTTTCGAGCAGACTTACATTTCTAACTCAATATCTCCTTCACAACGCGACCGCTAATATCGGTCAGGCGGTAGTCGCGCCCCTGCG
>JAPLCR010000152.1 GCA_026392135.1 Armatimonadota bacterium | reverse complement strand
CTCCCACAATGGAAAAGCCCGTAACGACTACGAGCGCAAACTCGATATTGTCTCAAACAACCTCTATGGAGTCGATTTAGACAAGTTCGCCATCAATACCGCCATGCTCCGCCTCTGGCTGTCGCTCATTGTGGACTATCGAGATGAGGAGACTCTGGATAGGTTGCCGCCCCTGCCAAACCTCGACTTCAAAATAGAGCATGGGGACAGTCTTTCCGCACTCGACCCGCAAAAACTGAGCGACCTCTTCAAGCACGAACTTATAGATAACGCGGACGCGCTTCAAAACAAGAAAGCCCTCTTCTTTCGAGAGGCGAGCGAAAAAAAAGAGGCGCTAAAAAAAGAGATTATCGCCGAGCAAAACCGCCTGATTATCGCCCTGCAAGATAGCGCTTCGCCGAAGGATAGTTTCGAGTGGCGCGTACAGTTCGCCGAAGTCTTCAAGCCAACCGCCGCCGATGTCACTCTAAGCGGAGCCACGAACTTCGGGCGGGAGTTGGCGGAGGCGAACGTGCCGGGCGGTTTCCATATCGTCATAGCGAACCCGCCTTATGGTCTCAAGGTCTCCGACGCGCTACGAGACCGCTACTTCCCCAAAAAGGAGGGGGCGCAGAGCAAGGACACCTACGGGCTATTCATGGCGCGGGCGTTGGAACTCCTCTGCGACGGCGGGCAGTTCTGCTTTATCGTCAGCGATACATGGCGCACAATCACAAGCCACCGCCCTCTCCGTAAGCGCCTCATGGAACAGACCATCGTTCACCATGTGATTGACCTTCCCAGTTGGGTTTTCAAGGCGACGGTGAACACGGGAATTGTCACGCTTACGAAAGCCAAACCCGACGCGAAGACTGTGATTATCGCGGGAGACTTGGGAGGGCTTGAAGACAGAGACTGGCATACTCTGGAGAACAATCTACGTATTATGGCGGCGCGAGGGATAGATGTTCAAACCCCGCAGTACGCCCGATACACCTACAAGCAGAGCCTCATCGGAACGTATGACAACCTCTCCTTCTTTATCGCTTCGCCAAAACTGTACGGCTTGATGATACCTACGCAAACGGGCAGGGGTGCGCGGCAGTTACGACCTGCTAGACGAAACAAAACTACTTACGGAACCCGAAATAGTCGCACTTACGGAGGACGAAAAGAAGAATGGAGTAGACCCCACGACGCATGGAGGCAGGCATTTTGTCCCTTACGACAAAGGCGGAGAGAGCGATGCCGAAGGCGGATGGTTGCCCAACTACTACGTGCCGACAGGTTACTTTATAGACTGGTCTAAAGACTCAGTTCATCGCCTTCGGACGGCTACGATTGCAGATGTAAAGCGGCGCAAGGGCGAACAGGCAAAAATAAAAACAAGCGATGAAACAACAAGGGCAGCGGTCATTCGCAATCCACAATCCTATTTTCAAGGCGGTGTAACTTTTTCTCGCACGGGAGTATACGCGCCTACCTATCGGTTAAACGCGGCGAGCGTATTTGATACGGAGGGGTCTTCGATAATCTCTAGCGAATTAGAGCCGAAAGTCATGCTTGCTTTGATGGCTTCTCGCCTATCGCGCTTCCTGATTTAAGCCTACGTTGACCACACGGTTCACGCGCAAGTGGAAGACTTGAAAGAGATGCCAATACCCCAAAACGCGGACTATGCTCGGCTTAAAGAACTCGTCTCCGCCATCATCGAAAAGCAGAAAACGGAACCGCGCTACTCCTACTACCAACACGAGCAGAAGGAGATAGACGCGCTCGTCTATCAACTCTACAGGCTAGACGAAAACGACATTCGCGAAGTCGAGATATGGTTCTGCCGTCGCTACGCACTGCTTGCAAAGGCGCAAGGCGTTTGGGCGGAGGTCGAGACGAAGTACGCGGACTACTTTGAACGCGCTAAACTCATACTCGAAAAGCCCCCCGGCTACTGGCACTCGCACCCCGTCTATACCCTCATTGCGGAGGGAGAAGGGCACAAACTAGACTTCAAGTGCTACCTTGCAGTAGATATTGACGGCAGAGCCTCTAGCAAGAGCGTGGAGAGCGTTGTCAGCGAGATAGCGGCGTTCCTCAATACAAACGGCGGAACCCTGCTTATCGGGGTTGAGGACTCTGGCGTAGTGACGGGTATCGAAAAGGATTTGCCTCTTGTCAACAAGAAGAACAACGACGGCTTTGAGCAGAAACTTCGCCAATCCGTCGAAGCGGCTCTCTCCCCGAATCCCAGCGGTATCAAGGTCGCGTTCGAGCCATTACCGGAGGGAGTTGTCTGTAGAGTGGAAGTCCCGCCTCAGTTGGGCGTAACCTACTACAAAGGCAAAGGCGACCTGCCGGACAAAGTGTACATTCGAGACGGGAATCGCAGTATCGCGCTAGAAGGGCGTAACCTTGTAGATTGGACGCTAAGGCGGCGGGGGTAGATGTACATGGCGGCGCTGTACGGGCTTAGGCTAGGACAACGATTCCTTCATTTTACAGCCACAAGGGAAAACGCCTCGATACCTGTGTTTAGGTATCGAGGCTGTGAGTACATCCGATGTGACTCAGTTCAGCAGAGGAAAAACAGGAGAGCCATATCTGTCTGATAAAGCAGTATATTTCGCCACACATTCAGAGACAGACCGCTCTTCCTCAATCCTGCCAG
>JAPLCR010000620.1 GCA_026392135.1 Armatimonadota bacterium | reverse complement strand
ACCTCCTTAACTCGGTGTATTACCAACTCGTGAGTCCATGCACCTGACGCAAGCAAGGTTCGTAATTGCTCTTTTTGTTCTTGGCAGAACTTCCTATCCACCCACTCTTTCGCCCCTACTGCTAATTGTTCATAAGTCCGTACCTTCGCACTACGGGCGGTTAAGCCTGTTTCCATTTGAACCGCTTTAGGAAGCCTCCCTATATACCCTATAGGGCGTGATGAAGCCTGCACTTCAAAATGCCTTCGCTCCAACACGCCATTTTCGCCAACACGAATGGCGAGAATATCTATCTCATCATTACCCAGACGAATGCCTCGAATTGTGAAGTAGCCCTGTCTGTTGAGCCACTCCTCTACCACCACCTCAGCCAATAGCGACATAGTCTACTTCTCCGTTTCTGGCACCTTATCCTTTTGATTGTCAAACAAGACACTATATCGTGTCTCTGATATATGTTCTGCGGATTGAAGGGCGGATGGGGTAAACAGCATTACCACCAATATACCCCAATCCGCCGCTCTTGTCAGAGGGTGAATTGGGGTAGTGTGAGAGAGATAGTGCGAGCAGTCTAGTTTTTGGGTGGTGTTTTTTCTTTAGCAGGCTCAGTCTTTTTGTCGGTAGCATCGCGGCTCCCCTGTTTAGCCCCGCCCCTCTCCTGCCCTGCGTTCACCTTTGCGACGCTGACATCTTGCAACAGTAGTTCAAACTCCGGCATAGTGGTTACGAAGACAGAGTCGCCTAGCCAACGCCACTCTAACCGTGCATAAGGTGCCAGAATGTTAAGCGCATCGGTGAGGGGGCGTGGTGAGAGCGTCCCGCGTAGCACAAATTTGGAGCCTTTTGGTACACCGGGGTCTATTAACACAGGAACGCCCGCTTGTAGCCCAAACTGCTGTAGAATGTCGTAGACGGGAGTAGGTTTCTCTTTGGCGGCAAAGTAGACGAGGTTGTTCTGCCTTAGAAAGGCGGTATAGTTGTCTAGACCTACCCCTTCTTGATTAGGCTCTCCCCCCACCGATTTTGAGCGTAGACCAGGGTTAATAGCAGGTGGTGTGCCGAGTGTTTTAACACTGTCGGCTTGGTTAAAAATGCGAACATTGGGGTTGACAGCACTCTGGGCGTTACCTCCGCCAAAACCACTGCCTACACGCCCCGTTCCTGCGCCCTGAGTATTCAGGATAGAGTTCTGACCTCCGTTTTGCATTCCAAAATAACCCTCACTAGGAAGGCTCAACCCCAGAAGTCGTAACTGGTTGCGGAGTTCTGTATCCAGTTGGCGAAGACGTTGGATAGCGTCTCGAACGGCAGGTTCATTGCGTTCTATATAGAATATCCCGCTGTTTGCATCGAAGCGAAAGCGTAGAAAGGTCTGCTTGCAAACCGCATCAAGGGTTGTAACGAGAGGCTGTTCCGTCAAGCGCAGTGTCACCGTTCCCGTAAGATTGCCCACAGGAACAAACTGCTTCTCCGCCTGCTCGAAAATGAGTTTGAGAGTATCCATCACATCGGCACGGTTCGCGGAGATAGTAAACTTCTCAATAGTTCCTGTAACCTGTAGGGTTCCTACGGGCTTCTGATAGTTTTGCCCAGTGTTCTGAGCTAGCTGGGACTGGTTTTGTTGAGCGTATACTGGTGCGATAAGCGCACACGCTAACAAGCCTATCCCTAAAATACAACCAGTTCCTCTATTTTTAAGAGATAGCATACTTAAACTCCTCTGTATTTCCCTACTCTTGACTCTGTTCTACTGCAAACGTGGGCATCGTAGAAGGCTCTTCGTCGTTTATGGTGACCACTCTGGTACCATGATTGCCGAGGTCTTCTCCGCCAATATGCACCTTACTCTCAAAGCCGCGCTCGTTGTCTGTCACCTCCAAGTCCACTCCCTCTAGTGGAGGACGTTGGTCGTTTAGCATCGCGAGAACAACTGGTTGCTTCGCTGTCATGGGTAGGGTAACAGTCGTAGCTAAAGACACAATAGCGTGCTTATGCCGAGAGAGGGCACGATGCCCCCCACCTTTCAATGAAACGGAACGGTGCTGTTCGGAAGCAGAGCTTTGCGTAGGCATATTAGCGATTTCGCTGCCGCTTACAAAACTTGGAGCAACATTTTTCGATAGCACGCTAACGCCCTTCTCACTCCGAAGAGGCATTGGCGTAATAGGGTTTGCTTGGTGGTTCACAGTTTGAAAAAGTACAATCGCCACTATTGCTGTTGCAAAGGTAGGGAGTGTTATGAACCAGCGTAGACGGGGTGTAGACACCTTGCGCTCTTGCGCGAGTTTCTGGTAGAACCCTGCACTCAAATCGCCGGGGGCGGGTATCGCCTCATGTGCCAAGCAAAGCTGGCTTTCTAGTAAGCGGTACTGATTCCACTGATACCTACACCTCTCACACGAGTCGAGATGTGCCTGTAGTGTTGCCTCTTGCTTGAGCGAGAGGAGACCCTCCACTCGATAAAAAAACTGCTCTTGTGCTTCTGCACAGAAGTTGGCGGCAGCAGAGGTTTTATCGAACTGCTTGGGTAGCATCTGCATCCTCCTTTGTGCGAGCAGTTACGGTAGGTGCTCCATAAAGTGTCTCATACTGCTCTTTGAAAACCTTGCGGGCACGATACAGGCGAACCTTTGCCGCTGCAAGCGAACAGTCCAGCGTTTCGGCTATCTCTTCGAGAGACATATCACGGTAGTACCTTAAAACTAAAATATCGCGATGCGAGAGCGGACACCGTTGTAAGGTGTCTTGTATGAATTTCTGCTCCATCTGCTTTTCAAACGCGAACTCCGGCTCTGTCATCTCGTCGGCGGACTGCTCTTTAGCCGAGTTGTCCTGTACGAGCGGTAGGAACCTCCACCGCTTTGCGCCTCGTGCCGCATCCACACCACGATTTACAGCAATGCGGTAGAGCCATGTGGCAAAACGGGCATTGTGTCGAAAACGGGGAAGTGAGCGATAGACCTGCAAAAAGACATCTTGCGTTAGGTCTCGTGCCTCCTCTGCGCTTCCTACAATTCCATATAGAATATGATAGACGTAGTCCTGATATTTACGAAAAAGAGTGTCAAAAGCGGTAGCATCACCGCTCAAAAATCGAGCGATGAGGGTGCCATCTTCGTCGGTTGCCACCGTTTTTTCCCCGTTCATCGGCGCACTCCAACCGGAACCACTGGTTTTCTGATTCAAAAGCGTTCGTTCCATACAGGGTTTCCCCTTATTAAACAGTCTCAAACCATTAGACGAAGGTGGAACGAAAAAGGTTACTGAGGGCAAAAATAAAAATAGTGAGATAGAGCCTTCTCTAAATCGCAGAGGTTTGTGTTCCTACGTAAGGCTCTTCAAATAGCGGAAACTCTTCCTGAACATGAATGGGGCGTTGTTGGGAAATCGAACGCCGTAGTGCCGCTTCAAACTGTAACTCTTCCAGACCGGCGAGTCCGGGTACAGGAGGCGGCTCATTACGACGAATGGAGTCTAAATACTCGGAGAGGGATTTTTCAAATGACAGCCGATACTGATCCCAGCGCGAACGGTTGCCTTGAAGCACGTGTGTCTCACAATAGGGAGTAGTGGGGTCGAAGACGGTAAGGCTTCCATCAAGATCACTAAAGCGAAGTGCGCCATTTTCAAAGGTGAACTGCATCTCGTAGAGCGGGAAATCGAAGCGGCTGGCGCTCGTGCCCAAAATCGTCCCTGTTGCGCCACTCTTCATGCGGAAAGCACCTGACACGTCTGCCGCGCCTTGATAGGTAGCACTGGAAGAGAGAGCCGTTATTTGGGAAGCACCTCCTGCAAACAGGTGGAGTAGGTCTATGCAGTGGCTCCAGCAGGCGTAGTTTACAAATAATGCCGCCTGTGTCAACGCGCCGAAGCAGCGCTCTGCTACTATTTTTTGCGATCGGACACTCTGCTCGAAGAACCGATAGTTAAACACCATCGCAGTCTCCACACCTATGGCATGGGCGCGTTGCAGGAGTTCTCTCGCTTTGAAGAAGTCGTCTTCACTTACGTTCGCCTGTCCGTTCTGTGCTACAAGGGGCTTCTCAAAGAACAGGCGCTTGGGTCGCCCTTGCAAAAGTGCGTTGACCGCCTCATAGCGTTGTGTCTCCATCGTTAAAACAAGAACCGCATCGGGCGAGTCCGCCAGAAGCTCTTCTACAGAGGTCACTGCCTTTCCACCGAAGTCTCTAGCACAGGCTTCCGCCCGCTCCTGCGTCCGTGAGTAGTAGGTGAGGCTCACATCCTTCTGTGCGGAGAGGTAGGGGAGGTAGTTTGAACGTGCGACTTTTCCTGCGCCAACGACTGCAATTTTGAGGTTTGACATAGGTCTCCTAGTTAGCGATTGCGTTTTCCATCACGCTTTTCCGTCGCCAATGGCTTCCAGCGATGAAAGCGGTAGAGGCAATCGGCTTCCGCAACAGGGCGGTTGGGCCAGTGATGCACGACAGTGGGTGTTCCATCCGCCGTTTTGCCGTTCGCTATGACTCCGACGTGGTCTACATTGCCATTGCCGTAAGTGTCCCAGAAAACGATATCGCCAGCCTTCCAGTCGGCGTTTTCATTCGTCACGGGTAAACTTGTGGCGTGTGCTTTGCAGTAAGGAACGAGGTTTTTACAACGGCGGTGGTCGATACCGTAGTCTGGCTTGGAGATGTGGTAGCGCGTGGGGTGTTTGCGAATATCTATGTTCACATCTTTATAGAGATCTACCCCCGCCTTACGATACGAACGCAGAACGACATCGGTACATACTCCGATACTCGCGGGAGGGTCTCCCCCATGAAAATAGGCAGAATTATACTGCTTGACCTCTCTTGTCTGACGCTCTAAGTCTTGAAGGATAGCCTTCTGAAAATCGGTGAGGTTCTGAAGTGCTGATACCTGCGGAGGACGTTCAAGGGGGTGAAACGCAGTCAAGCGAGCGACAGCGCGTTCTGTCAGCAACACTACGCCGCCGCTCAACATAATCAAGGCGATAACGAGAAATTTTCGTTGGATTCGAGACATACTATTTCAGACGGACTTCCACCTCTCCATTTTCGGTCTTCAGGTCGAGTGTGCCACCACCAGAACCTAGGGTTTTCTCCAACTCCTTATCCGCTTCCTGTGTTTTGCCGCTCTCTTCTAACTTCACACTGCCATTCGAGACATGGGCTTTCAGGTTAGCATTGGTGTTTTTGGGGAGTGTGAGCTTGATATATCCATTAGTCGTTTGCGCTTTCAAATTTTTCACCTCCGTGTTCGCGGAGAGCTTTATAGCGACCTCTCCATTGGTGGAGGCAAGATTCAATATAGGGGCATTCGTTTCGATGTCCACATCTCCGTTTACCGTCTTCGCAGTAACCTTGGGTGCTTTCAGGTTGGTAGCAGTAATCTGTCCATCAACACTGGACAGAGTTAGCGGCGCGCTACTGAAAACATCACGGAGGCGAATGGAGCCGTTGCTTGTGGAGAGTTCGTGCGTGCCCTGCGTCTTCTTCAGCTCGATCTCCCCATTTTCAGAGGAGACTTTGATACCCCCTGTTATGCCGTCCGCCTTAACATCGCCGCTTTGCGTGGTGATATCCAACATCAAACGGGCAGGGACGGTAATACGATAACTAACACTACTATTGATACCTTTTGGCTTTTCCCCCTCCCAGCTACTCTCCACAACAAGAGTTCTCTCTTTTAGTACGGCGGTAACATGGATTTTAGAGAGGTTTTTGCGGAGCATATCCTCTGAGGTTTCGCCTGTAACCACCTTTTCAGCAATAATACCGATCTCCTCTTGCTCTTTGGGGGCGAGAGTTACCTGAACAGTGCCATCAGTTTCTTTGATTTTGAGTGCATCTACCTCTTTGGCGGTAAAGGTTTTCTCAAATCGTTCACTCACTTTTTTGTCGTGTCGATTAATGCGGATTTTAGACGAACAGGAGAGTACGCCAAAGGCGACTAGCGAAGCGATGAGGGCGGCGAAAAACGCGCTTCCCCGACATGGGCATTGAAACATTTTGAAGGCTCCTGAAATCTCGAAACGACGGTGGCAATGGACAGAATTGCCTCTAAGGGACTCTCTCTAGTTAAACTGTTCCAAAACTTCTAGTGCAAGAGAGCCTATCGGCGAACAGAGTCGCTTACCGCGCTAGTCACCCCTCGCCCAGAATTGGGAGAGGGGACGGGGGTGAGGGCTTGTGGTTTTCAAATGGAACAGTTATTCTACCTAAGTGGGTGAGGGCTTTCGCTCACAAGGTGTTAAAAGCGACCGCTGAAACGTGGGGCTTGGCTAAGGTAGGAGCCAAGCCAGTTGGGCTCTCGCCCAAAGCCCGTGATAACGGTTGCCCCCATGCCCAGTATGGCAAGAAGCCCTTGAATAAGAAGCGCAAATACCGCTAATGACGAGAGAGTACCTCCCAAAATGAGGCTAACGAGAAAGAGAGTGCTGGCACCTAGCAAGATACGCCCTAAGAGTGCTCCGCTGTCAGCACGTCCCATCTTGAGAGCGACAAAGTTCCCGAAATGGTTGAGCCCACAGACCCAACTAAAGGCAACCACGCCGAGCAACAGTACAGAGATACCGAAGCCTAGAGGCGACCACGCGAGGCTAAGGAGGCGAATTGAGAAGTGCATAAGGTTGGCGTTTAGGACGGCAATCATGCTCAAAACGAGCGCAGTTATCCCGCCAATGATGAGGCAACGGACAGGCTCTGTTGCCACCTCATACGTCACCTTCCGCGTGACTACGGGTGCTGTAACCGCGAATAGCCCGCCGCAAAGAAGTGCCAGAAACCATATTGAAGTCTGTTGTGCAAACCAGTTCGGGCGGTTCTCTTTTTCTACCGCCACCTCTTTCGAGTACTCTATGCGAGCGATGTCGGCAGTAGCTGCGGGAGCAAGGGCGGTGTTAGATTCCATCCCTTTCACCTTTACAGCAGATTCAGAGTGGTTTTCAAGAGTACTATCTTCGAGGATAAGAGAGCCTTCAACGCTCCCATGTTTCTCGATAATGACGAGGCTACTTTTTGCGTGAAGGTCGCCTTTAACACGCCCATGGATAGTCGCTTTACCACCGGATATTGTAAAACCCTCTACTGTCTCGCCCTCGTTAATAACAACCCCTTCTCCTGTAGGAATCTCTTTTTTGGGTGCAACCGTCAGCGGCTGTTTGGCTTTTGCCTTGGTGAAAGGCTGTTTCCCGACGGGTTCATCTATCTCTTGAGGCGTAGCCGTAGGCTCTACGGCTCTGCTTTTCTGGCTCTGCGCGAAGGCTCCGCCTCGCAGTACAAGGACGACGGACAGAATAAGTAGGTATCGTAATATCATAGTAGCAAGTTGACTCCTATCACCCGTTCTGTCTCGCCTTTTGGCTCCGCCCGTGATAGATAAAATAGGCTCCCATAGCGATGGCGACATCCAGAAAAACCCCGCGCATGGCATTCGCCCCAATATGCAAGTAGGTCTCTTCTAGTAGATGGACAGACTGTGCAAGAACACCGAATGCCTCTTCCGTTATCTTTCCCAGTAGCGGAATCTCTTTTGTCGCTTGCGCGATTTGGCGCAACCAATCCTGTACAGTAGACATCGTTGCGTCAAGCGTATTACGCCCCCACCCGCTTGTGAGGAAGAGGAGCAAGGTTGCAAAGAAGGCTCCCAGCATAACGATGCGTTGCCATACTGGAAGAGCCGTCTGATTCAGAATCTGGGTAAAGGTGTCACTCTTTATTGTGGAGTTAGATTGGGTGGTCTCTTGTGCGGCTTCCCCTCTCCATGAGGAAGTCGCCTGATTAGGGGGGATTTCCATTAATGGAAATAGCCCTCCCATCTCACGCTCAATGCGTTGCATTATTAGCCCCGAATAGTCGTGCGGAAGAGGTAATTGCGGTAGAGAGTTGAGAACAGCCACAATGCGTTGTAGCTCATCAAACTCACGGGCGCAGTCTCTACAGATAGTAAGGTGTGCGAACATCATCGCTGCCATTTCAGGTCGAATGGTTCCATCACTTTCGACGAGAGCAGGGAGGTACTCACGTACCTGCTCGCAAAGTTCTGAGGCAAGCTCTGAGCGCGGTTCAAACCTCTGCAACTGTTCTCTCGAACTCTGGGCAGAAGCTTCCGATTCTTGGGGGAGATTAGAGGTTTGCGGTGGCTTGATATAAGCACCCCAATCCTGCTTCTCCTCTTCTTGTTTTTCGAATCTATTTTCCATCTGCTTCCATTTCCAATACCGGTCGGAGACGACCTCGTAGCATCTCTCTTGCCCGGAATAGGTGTGTCTTTACCGTGCCTGTCGGTAGGTCTAGTGCATGAGATATCTCTTCGACACTCATATCTTGCAGGTGACGCATGACAACAACTTGCCGATACCGTTCGGGCAGATTTTGAATAGCGTGATGAACAACCTCTTGAACCGCACCACGCACCGCCATGTCCTCCGGTGCATTACACCGTACTTCGGACGCGGGTTCCCGCCCTTCTTCGCGTTCACTATCAAGGCTTAATGCGCTTCGTGTTTTGCGGGAGCGCAGTTGGTCTATACAGAGGTTCGAGGCAATTTTGTAAAGCCAAGTGAGGAAACTAGCATCCTGACGAAACGAGGCAAGAGCACCGTAGGCGCGTAAAAAGGTCTCTTGAACCAAGTCACCTGAATCCTCGGCGTTGCCGAGCATTCGGTAGGCGAGGTTATAGACCTGACGCTGGTACCTTTGCACGAGGGTATTATAAGCCGTCTTTTTGCCGGAGAGTGTGTGCCTCACCAACTCGGCATCCGATTGTTCCACCAGAGTTACCGTCCTCATCTCCCCCTCTTATCGAACGCGCTCAGAGCAACTACGTGCAGATTTAGAGAATGGTTTCAAAGCCTACCGAAAATAATCTGCTCTATAACCATACAATCCATCGCGCTCACGGTGAGAGATACCTCTATTTTACCTTTGTAGGGGATGGTTTCAAAACAGGAAAACAAAAATCTACTTTTATTTGTTGTGCAGGTAAGAGTTCACTCTTTTGGGAATGAACCGCGAAACACGCGAAAAAATGCACACAAACCCCAAACTTGGAACTATTCGCACAAGACTCTAACCTCATACCGCTAAGGGACTTACTCTGGAATAAGTCTTCCAGTTGAAAACCAGAAGCCCTCACCCCCGTCCCCTCTCCCAATTCTGGG
>JAPLCR010000173.1 GCA_026392135.1 Armatimonadota bacterium | reverse complement strand
ACCGTTTGCAAACTCAGTAAAAGGGGTAGAATATCGGGCATGGGCTGAGGAGTTCCTCCGTTGTAGTTTTGTCACTTTAACGGTACTCCATAAGCCCTACTTTTTGTTACGAAACCCCGATTTTTTGGCGAAGGTATTGGTTAAAGATAGGGTCGGGGAAGGTGTAGACAAAAAAGAGGCGCACAAAGTTGCATAGAGGGCAGGGCACACCGTAAATTTTGATTGACTTTACCCCCAACCTGTGCCATACTCTTGTTGGTATTTTGCATGAAGGAGGACTTTCGGCGTTGCCGCTGAAGATCGAAATTAAAAAGACCGTTATCACCGATAACGCCACACATGAGACAGACACAGGCTCCTCTGAAGTTCAGGTAGCCCTGCTAACAACTCGTATCACTCAATTGACCGAGCATCTCAAGACGCACAAACATGACCATCACTCCCGACGTGGTTTGATGATGATGGTTGGTCGCCGTCGCCGTATTCTCGACTATGTCCGCAAAAAGGACATTGAAAGGTATCGCGCTCTGGTCGGTCGGCTGGGTATTCGCAGTCGTTTCTAACCTGTCGATTCTCTTCAAACTTCTGCAAACACTGCTTGCGAACGCACCTCGTGTGTTTCGTTCGCAAGCAAGTGGTGTTTTTGGCGTAAGTGCTGAGAAAAGCAGACCTTCCCGGTAGTAAGGAGAACGAGGGTTCAGAGCAAGAGGAGCCATGCTCCTTTTCCCCTGACCCCTTCTCTTCCAAAGACTAGCTCCGGGCATTTGGCGATTCATGCCTCTTTTGCATGGCACATCGCGCCCGTACCCTTTTCCCGCAAACCGCTACCCAGAAATCTATCATGTCTTCCCTCGTATGCCGTCGTACTACGGGTTATCCCCCTACGGCGGTACTCATTGTTGCTATGTGGGCTGTCTGCGGACGTTGCCCATTCTGTAGGATATACAGGAGATAGAGTTGTCACATTTCGTAGAACGTGAAATCGCCGGTCGGCGTTATAAATTAGAGACCGGCAAAATAGGTAAACAGGCTGGAGGCTCCGTTTGGCTTCAGGCTGGCGATACCGTCGTTATCGCAAACGCCACTATGTCGTCCAATGTAAGAGAAGGAATGGACTTTTTCCCCCTCACCTGCGATTACGAAGAGAGAAAGTACGCGGTTGGGAAAATACCCGGCGGCTTTATGAAGCGCGGAGGCAGACCCAGTGAAAAAGGAATCCTTACCTCCCGACTGATAGACCGACCCGTGCGCCCCCTCTTCCCTGACGGTATGAGGAACGATGTTCAAGTCATCGCAATGCCCCTCTCCGTAGACCCAGATAACCTTCCCGACACCAACGCCATTTTTGCCGCATCTGCCGCCCTCACCGTCTCCAACATTCCTTGGGATGGTCCCGTAGGCGCAGTACGCATAGGGCGTGTCAACGGCGAACTCGTGGTCAACCCAAGCGTATCACAACTTGCCGAATCTGACCTCGACCTCGTGGTCGCAGGAACCGAAAAAGCGATAATCATGGTAGAGGCAGGCGCAAACTTCGTTACCGAAACCGACATTCTCGCCGCGATGGACACCGCGCACGCAATCATTAAAGAGCAGTGCTCCCTTCAACTAGAGCTGCACGCCCTTGCCGGTAAGCCCAAAACGGAAGTTGCGCTTTTTCAACCAGATAGCGAAATCCTCGCCACCATACAGTCAGAGATGGGCGAAGAGATACGGGCAAGCATTCAAAATCCCGACAAAGCCGCACGCGAAAGTGCCCTCGATGATCTCAAAAAAGACATCGTGGCACGACTCCTCGAGCGATTTGAAGGCAGAAAAGCCGCCATTGCCGAAGCCGCCGAAAAATCAATCAAGAAGGCGATACGCTACCTGATTATCGAAGACGGCGTTCGCCCTGATGGACGTAACCTAGAGCAGATACGCCCCATCACCTCCGAAGTCGGCTTGCTTCCCCGTGTTCACGGCTCAGGCTTATTCACGCGAGGGCAGACTCAGGTGCTTACCGTTGCCACCCTGGGAACCGTAGGAGACGCGCAAGTCGTAGACTCCCTCGAAGAAGACACCGTAAAGCGCTATATGCACTTCTACAACTTCCCGCCCTACTCCGTCGGAGAGGTACGCCCCCTACGCGGTGCAGGAAGACGTGAAATCGGACACGGTGCTCTTGCCGAGCGTGCCCTCATTCCTGTACTTCCCGCTCTCGACAGCTTCCCCTACACGCTTCTACTACAGAGCGAAGTACTGGAAAGCAACGGATCCACCTCCATGGCTTCCGTCTGCGGCTCCAGCCTTGCCCTCATGGATGCAGGTGTTCCCATCTCCGCACCAGTTGCCGGAATAGCAATGGGCTTAATGACACTTGGAGACAAGTTCGCCGTTCTTTCCGACATTCAAGGGATGGAAGACTTCTCTGGAGACATGGACTTCAAGGTTGCTGGAACCGCTGAAGGCATTACCGCCATTCAGATGGACACCAAAATACAAGGTATCCCACGTGAAGTTATGGTGCAAGCACTAGAGCAGGCACGGCAAGGTCGTCTGCACATCTTGGGCAAACTAAACGAAGCCATCACCGCATCACGCCCCGAACTATCACAGTACGCACCCTCCATCATCACCATTGAGATTAACCCCGAAAGAATTGGTGAGCTCATTGGACCTGGTGGAAAGACCATTAAGCGTATTAGTGCCGAAACCGGCGCACAAATTGATATTCAGCAAGACGGTAAAGTCTTTGTCGCTGCTGTAAATCAAGAGGCAGGACGCGCCGCTGTAGACATTATCCAGTCGATTGTAGGTGAAATTGAGATTGGAAGCGTCTTCGCAGGGAAAGTAACACGACTTCTCGGCATTGGCGCGTTCGTAGAGTTTGCACCGGGCAGAGAAGGACTGGTACATATCAGCCAACTCCGCGTTCCCACACCTCGACGACCCGACGATGTCGTTTCCGTAGGCGATGAGATAAAGGTCAAGGTATTTGAGGTAGACGGTCAAGGACGTATCAACCTTACTGCACTCAACCTCGATAACTCCTTCGCCCCCGGAATCGTAGAGGCTCCCCCCTCAGGCGGCGGCGGTCGCCCTAGCGGCGGCGGCGGTGGACGTGACCGCGACCGAGGCGGAGACCGCGATAGAGACCGTGATCGAGGCGGAGACCGCGATAGGGATCGAGACCGTGGTGGACGTGGCGGAACTGCACCGAGCGGTGGACAAGGCGGACCTGGAATACAGTCCACGCCTGCCCCCGCGCCCGAACCAGAGCCAGAGGAAGACGAAGCACCTAAGTTTCGTTTCCGCCCACGACGCTAAGTTCGTAAAGTGAAAAACGCCTCCGCTCACAATGAGCGGAGGCGTTTTTGTTTGTAATAGGGTAAGCAACTTCTGTGCAGACCTCTCACATGGAGAGGGTGACCGAGTAGGTACTATAGTAAGAGTATAGGGTTTTAGGAGTAAAGACCGCAAAACAAGTAAAACCACGCAACAATTCCCTCGCTTGGAGATATTCGCACAGGCTCCCAAATCTCAAACCGCGAAGGCTCCTCTCCTTTGCGAAGGAGAGGTTGGGTGAGGTTATGTGAAGAGTCCTGCGAGCCTAAACTCTCACGTTCAAGTGAGTGGTACGTAACCTTTGCAACACCGTGTGGGGTGTCCAGAACAGACTGTATAGCAATAAAAATCTCGTCTATCGTATCATACGCCGTAAACGGAGTAGGATCCACGGAATCTCCAGAGGGCGTTTTTATGGAAAAAGGAACTCCATCACGCACCTCAATCACAACAGGCGTATTAGTAGGCAAGCAAAAGCAGGAGCGTTGAAGCGTATATCGGTATGAGCGAATACCGCTCCTCCTCCACTGTGTCTGGCTACGCGTCAGGTCGGACTGCTCTATGGGGGCATCAGCACTACCGCTACCGCAGCCGGAGAGCAGGAAACACCCCGCGAGAACAAGTGTCATACCAAAACCAACGTGTAGATTTCCCACGGCTTCAACTCCTCCCACCATAAGAAGATACCCTACCGTGAAGCCCAGAAAGGCTTCAGAAGGTAGGGTGTTGTGGTTTTTAATGAACACAAGGTAGCTACACCCAAAATGGGGTCAAAGACCAGTTATGTCATAACCGTCATGCTAGAGTAGACAGCAGTAAACACTTCACGGGAAGTGGTAATACCTGCAAGAATTTTTGCCTGTCCATCCTGAAGCATTGTTCTCATGCCCAATTTTTGAATAGCAAACTGGTTGATTTCGCCAAGTGTGGCTTTGCGTGCGATCATCTCACGCAGTTCAGGGGTAGAGGGAAGTAGCTCGAAAAGCCCTAGCCGCCCCTTGTAGCCCGTTTTTCGGCAGGTTTCACATCCCACACCTTTATAGAACTGCTGTCCCTGCACCTTCTTGGGGTCGATACCCACCTCAATAAGCTCGGCGGCTTCCGGCTGGTAGGCTCGGCGGCACTCTGTGCAGATTTTGCGGACGAGGCGTTGTGCCAAAATAGACTGCAAAGTTGAAGCCACAAGGTACGGCTCTGCCCCCATATCCTGCATACGTCCAATGGTCTCAACAGCGTTATTGGTGTGGAGAGAAGAGAGGACAAGGTGACCAGTAAGGCTTGCCTGAATACCAATACCCAGCGATTCAGGGTCACGCATCTCTCCCACAAGCATTACGTCAGGGTCTTGACGTAAGAACGAGCGCATAACACGCGGAAACGTCATCCTCTCCGTAACCTGTACCTGAGTGACATGGTCTGTAAACTCGTACTCAATAGGGTCTTCAACAGTAACGATATTGCGCTTCTCTCTATCCAGTTTATTCAGCGAGGCGTAGAGCGTAGAGGTTTTACCGCTTCCGGTAGGACCCGTCACAAGTGCGAGACCATAGGCAGACTGTACCGAGTGTGACCAGTTTTTAAGCACATCCGGGGGCATACCCAACTTCTCCAGCTCTACCTTTGCGCCCATTGGGTCTAGGAGGCGCATAACGACTTTCTCACCATTCAACATAGGATCACGCCGTCGATACGATAGCGGACGATAATACGAGTGCGTTCGGGCTGTATATGTATATCGGAAGCCCCCAAGTCGAGAGCCTTGCGAAGTATATAATCAACATTAGAAACGGCTTCAGTAAGTTCACCACCCATTTCACGCACGATACCATCTTGACGCATAATCAGCTTGAACTGTGCGCCCCCACGATTACCCTGAGCCATACGATATTTACTCCTCTAGAAACGTTAGTTAGTCTGTTGAGATGAACACTGGCGTTTTGCAAATGCCCAAAAGAATCAGTCTGCAACCACCCCTCGCCCCAATATTCAGAGCGGGGAAGGGGGGAGGGCTTACGGTTTTCTAAACTGCCTACGCTAAGCTCTATCTGAACAGACCAGTAGTCTCTATATTATGACGTTGCGAGTGCAAAATCCTGCTTGACACGGCAACAAATTCCCTTCAAGCAAATCGGTGAAAGAGAGGGAGCAACAATGGAAAGAGGCAAAAATGCGTCTGTGCTAGTTCACGCCTACTCGATATAGCTACTTCCAATACTCATCTCAAGAGTAAAGGCGAGGTCGGAGGAGGGAGCAGGTGTCTTAGGTGCCTTCGTAGATGTCTTTAACGGTTGAATGCGGAACGTTCCTGTGCCTCTCCCGCCAGTTCGAATCATCTTTCCCTCCAACAGTGCAAAATTAGTCTCAAAAGTCATGTTGAGAGTCCCTACAAGAGCGGAAGTCGCCTTTTTGATCTTCTGAGCGGTCAGAGGTTGTAGGTTCGCATTAAGGTATATCTGAATAGGCAGAACGACCTTAGCCGAGATACGCGCTGTCTGATAACGCCCGACCTTTTCAAGGCGAATTAGCTTCGCATTTGCCTTCCCCTGTCCATTCCACCCCGGAACCTTCACGGGTTGTACCCACGAATCGCCCAGCTGAACGGGTTTGTCAGGTAGGTAGACCCGCTGAAAGCCCAACGCACCAGAGCCGAGAAGCCCTGCCATTAAGTCGGTCTGTTTGGTTGTCCCGGTTGCACGCATCGCCTTAATGTTGCCTAGCGTGTCGTAGTGAACGAGCATCGGGTTCTTCTCAGGAGGAGCCATCTGGTTGCCGTCGCGTACTACCTGACCGCTCAAGGTAGAGGCGAGAACCATCGCCCCGCCATCAGGAAGAACCTTGTTGACAACCATCTGTTGAAGGATACTCACCTGAATGGAGTTCTGAACAGTCTCCATCTTCTCTGTGGTAATGTCGCCCCCTCTTTTGTTAGGGGCTTTCCCCTTATCAATGAAACTACGCATGGAGGGCATAGTCGCAACGACCTCCGCTACAGTCTGATAGCGGGAAGCCTCATTCTGTTTAAAAATAAGGCGCAGCTTGTAAGCGGGCGGCGGGGCAGCTTGTACCGCTTTACCCAAAAGGACTCCAAGTGCTAAGAGAAACGCGATGCCTCGGTACCGTTGATTCACGACGCTAACTCTCCTGTCATGCTAAGGGGTTTTCGTGTTGGGTTTGGGGGGTGTTTTGGGAGCGGGTTTCATCTCCTGTATTTTAAGACGTGCCTGAACGTCAATCTGTTGCTCTGCCGGCTCCTCTGGTTTTTCGGGGTCAGGCTTTAGGCGTTTCTGTAGCACATCTATCTTCAGCAAGAGGTTTGCCGATACGACACGCCCGGCGAAACGCCCAGACGTACTTGTTCCCCCAAAGCGAATGTTACCTGTAAGGTTCGCCTTTCCCGTCACCGTGCGAACGACCTC
>JAPLCR010000311.1 GCA_026392135.1 Armatimonadota bacterium | reverse complement strand
GGCGAGGGAGCCTGTCTGAAAGGTTTGTAGATCGGACATTCCGCTTTTTGGAACCCAAAACAGGGGAGAAATCCGGTAAACTGGTCGCCTTAGTTCCCCTTCGCCCAGTATTGGGAGAAGGGGTTAGGGGTTGAGGGCTACTTACTGCGTAATGTGAGATACTAAACAGTTTTCAACATCAATAGGTCGCAATAATCACCCAGAGGAGTACGCCAGTGCCAAGTAATACAAATCATATCATGCCTCCCGCTATCGCCAACGAGGTTGTGGAGCAAGCAAAACGCCTAGAAGTACTCATCCCTGAACTGTCGCGCCGCCTTTTCGCTGTTAGCGCTACGGAGTCGACGGCAGGACTGCCCGCCAGTCAGTTGAAAATTTGCTTACTACTTATAGGAGGGGCGCGGTGCATCTCCGAAATTAGCGAAGAGATGAAAGTTACGGTCAGCGCAATTACGCAGCTAGCAGACAGACTAGAGAGCGCAGGAATGGTAAAGCGGGTAGTAGATACAGAAGACCGCCGTGTAAAGCGGCTTGTCCTAACTGAGTACGGTAAAACGCTACTGCAATCCAGACAAGAGTTGCGTGTTCGTCGGGTGGCAGAGGTTCTGGTGCTACTCTCACCTGAGTTAGTAAACTCGTTGTGCGATGGACTTCAGGGAGTGTTGGAAGCAGCCTGCTTGGTTCTGCCTGATATGCAAAATGCCGTGATTGAGGTAGCAAAGCTACTGGGATAGAGGGTTTGCTTGAACGCTTGGACATCCCTCCCAAAATGGTTTTAGCACCCCCTCTGAATCCCCTCTTCACAAGGGGAGATTTTGGTGCGTCCTGTAAGATGGCTTGGCTGGTTGAAGTGCCCTCTTGCTGCCTCCCCTCCTTTTCCCACAAGCCCTTTCCTCACCGCAGGAGGAAGGGAGCAGGTTGCGCGAAAGCGGTAGTCTGTGCGAATGGTTCCAAGTGAGAGACTTCTGTGCCTTTTTTTGCGTGCCTTGCGGTATATTCCCAAAAGAATAGACGCTTTTGTTGTATCTCGTGTCCGTTCTGCGGTAAAATGAAGTATACATAATTTATATCTACTCAGCCCTCACCCTGCCCTGCGGGCATCCCTCTCCCGATTCGGGAGAAGGACGTGTCTGCAAGGTAATTTTGCTGTTCTCCATGAGATAAGGCTGAGTAGTTACCATAATTTATCGGTTTTTGGTAAGAAAGGAGTGCCAACCTCATGGCACGGACTGTAACAGAGATCTCTCTACACGATTCGGCTACTCCCACACCGGCTTTCGGCTCCTCTGGCTCCCCTTTTGTGCTGGCGAAGTTAGATGAGTTGGTCAGTTGGGCGCGTCGAAATAGTATGTGGCCCCTCACTTTTGGGCTTGCCTGTTGCGCGATTGAGATGATGGCAAGTGCCTCCTCGCGTTTTGATATTAGCCGTTTTGGGGCAGAGGTATTCCGCGCTACCCCCAGACAGGCAGACGTAATGATAGTTGCGGGGCGAGTCTCCACAAAAATGGGACCCGTTCTACGACAAATTTACGATCAGATGCCAAACCCCAAGTGGGTGATTAGCATGGGCGCGTGTGCCTCTTCCGGCGGCGTATATAACAACTACGCAGTCATTCAGGGTGTAGACCAGATAGTTCCGGTAGACGTGTATGTCCCCGGCTGTCCTCCTAGCCCTGATGCGCTTCTGTATGGCATTATCAAACTGCAAGAGAAGATAAAAGCAGGCGGATCAGGGGCGGTTATCGAACTCAGCCCAGTCTTCAAGCGACCTGCGTAAGAGAGGCAAAAAAGCATGGGTTTCCTAAGAACGTTACAAAATACGGCAGATGGTGCAAAGGCTCTTGCCACAGGAGCGCGTATTACCATGCGCCACTACACCGAACAGCTCCTCAAGACAGAGCCTGTTGAGACGGTACAGTACCCGGAAGAGCGACGTGAACAGTTTCCGCGTACCCGTTGGCGACACGTCCTAACGCGCTACGATAACGGTTTAGAGAAGTGTATCGGCTGTAGCCTCTGTGCAGGGGCGTGCCCAGCACGCTGTATCTATGTCGAGGCGGCGGAGAATACAGACGAAAACCGCTTCTCTCCCGGCGAACGCTTCGCCGTAAAGTATGAGATAAATATGTTGAGGTGCATCTTCTGCGGCTTCTGTCAGGATGCCTGCCCGACGGGTGCTATCGTACTTCGCAAAGACTTTGAACTAGCAGACTACACGCGCAAAGACTTCCTCTATACCAAAGAGATGCTGCTAGAACCCTCCACCCTAATTCCACTCTCTGCGGTAGGGACGCGTAAAGAGGCGGTCAAATAGAGAATGAATATGGATGTAACTCTTGAGTTCCCCAAACGGGGGATACTGACACTGGTTTCTGGGTGGCGCGGCGCGGTTATTATGACGGCGGCTACCGCTGTTCTCGCGCAAGTCTCCTTCCCAATTCCCTTTAGTCCTGTGCCCTTTAGCCTCCAACCCTTTGCGATAATGCTAACGGGCATACTGCTCGGCAAGCGGTGGGGCTTAGTCTCCGTGCTTCAATATCTGATGTTGGGTGCTATGGGGGCTCCAGTCTTTGCGCTGTGGCGTGCAGGGCTACCCGTACTCTTTGGTCACACGGGGGGCTACCTTATGGCGTACCCGTTCGCAGTAATGCTGATCGGTCTCCTGATGGAGCAGCTACCACTCTCCGACATGAAACGAGCGTATGTAGCCTGCCTTGCAGGGCTGAGTGTAATCTACACTTTCGGGTGTGTGTGGCTTGCCATGACCACAGGCGGAACCATGAGTGCTTTGCAAGTGGCTATAGCGGGCGCAGGTTGGTTCCTCATCTGGGACTTGGTGAAGGCGTGTGTTGTTGCCCAAACCTACGCTTTGGTGAACCGACACTAGACGACTTGAGGAGTTCCGATGCCCCGAAAAGTGTTTGTGATTGGATTGGACTGCGCCGAGCCTAGCCTGATTTTTGACAAGTGGCGCGACGACCTTCCGAACCTTAGGCGATTCTCTAACTTAGGGGTGTATGGCGACCTTGAGAGTGCCATACCCCCTATCACCGTTCCAGCGTGGATGTGTATGATGACGGGGAGAGATCCCGGAACTCTAGGCATTTACGGCTTCCGAAACCGCTCCGACTACTCCTATAACCGCCTGCACTTCGCCAATAGCACTCGCGTTCAAGAGCCTACACTTTGGGATATTCTAGCGCAAAGCGGCAAGAAAACCATTGCGCTCGGCGTTCCCCTCACCTATCCCCCCCGCCCTATTAACGGGCTTCTGATAGGGGACTTCCTCACCCCCGACACCAACAGTGACTATACCTACCCCTCTACCCTGAAAGAGGAGATTCGCGAACAGTTTGGTGAGTACCACTTTGACACCACAGACTTCCGTACCGAAGAGAAAGATCGCCTCCTAGCAGACATCTACACCATGACGCACCAGCGTTTTGATGTTGCACGTTATCTCGCGCAGAACAAAGAGTGGGACTTCTTTATTATGGTGGAGATGGGTGTAGACAGAATTCACCACGCCTTCTGGAAGTACTTCGATACCGCCCACCCGAAATACGAGGCGGGAAACCGTTTTGAAAATGCGATACACGACTACTATGTCGCCGTCGACGCGGAGGTAGGGAAACTGATTGAGACGCTAGACGAGGATACGACCGTTCTTATCGTCTCCGATCATGGCGCGAAGCGTATGGATGGCGGCATCTGCTTCAATCAGTGGCTTATAAACGAGGGCTACCTCATATTGAAAGAGCAGCCGCAGGGTGTAACGAAGTTCGACGTAAATCTTGTGGACTGGGAAAAGACGACGGCATGGGGCGACGGCGGCTACTACGGAAGGCTCTTTTTGAACATTGAGGGGCGCGAACCGCACGGTATCATTCCCGCCGCAGACGTAGAGCGTGTGAAAGCGGAGCTTATCGCGAAGTTAGAGAAACTTGGCGATGAGAGCGGTGCCTCTATCGGTACGAAGGTCTATCGCCCAGAAGAGGTCTATACACACGTTCGCAACGTCGCCCCCGATTTAATCGTCTACTTTGGCGACCTACACTGGCGCTCAGTGGGGAGCATTGGGCAGCCCTCTATCTGGACACGCGAGAACGATACGGGTCCCGATGACGCGAACCACGCGCAGTTCGGTATCTTCCTGATGGCAGAGGCACGGGACTTCCAACGTGGACTCTACTCGAAGCCGGGCGGGGGAGAGCGCAAAACGGGCTTCTCGCTCTATGACATTGCGCCGACGGTTCTTCGCGCCTTCGGTATCGAACCGCCGCAGGGCGTAGGACGCAACTCGATAGAAAGCGCGACGGACGCGGAAGAGGTCTACTCTGAAGAGGAGGAGGCGGAACTTGCGCGTCGCCTTGAAGATTTAGGGTACTTGTAACGCCCTCTACTAACTCAGTCTCTTCCGCTTCAACGCCTCTCGTACCTTCTCATGCAGGAGTTTCCACTCTCTGTTAGTCCATGTCTTATCGGGGAAAGCGTCCACTCCAAGGTGTCCTGCGATAAGTGCCGCGGTTAAGTTTCCAACATTGCGAGGCACAAATTCGTAGCCTTTGTACGGCGGACATTCTGTGGTATCATCAAGAAACCTCGCCATAAACCCAGTAACGTGTCGGCGTTTTCTCCCTGTAATGCCATCACGGAACAGACATTCCAGGATTTCCATGCGTTGCCGCACATCTGACCGACGCACCAATTTCTCAAGTGCCCCCCATACCCTCCTGTCGTCTGCGTATCGCGCTATTTGAGATACATCAGTGGCGGGCGTTTCAACATCATTGCCGTAGAGATGGCTATCTGGAACGCGCTCTATCCGTTCAATAAGTAGGCAAACTGCATGAGGATGCTGTATTTTCAGGAGAGCAACCATCGCAGAGTCCCACATTTGCCCCTTCGCCTCCTCCAATAACAGTTTCGCCTTTAGCACGTAGTCGGGAATCAGTTCCGCGATAAGCATCCTGCTCGAAAGCGGGTATTTATCGCGCATCGTCTCATAAAGTTCCACAAGGCGGCGCGAATACTTCCACGCAATCAGGTGGAGAATATGCGGGCTAAGTCTTGTATTTCTCTCTGGCGCATAGTTCCCTATAACGAGAGCGTGTCGTACAAGGTAGCTCTCTTCGCCAGCTTTCCGAGCTTCACGCCACCACCTCTCCACCTCCTTTCGTTTGGTAGACATCGTCTCCAGTCCCGTTAAACCATATATGAGGTCTACGACGACATCGCATACTCGTTCAAAAATCTGCAGGTTGTCGGCATTACCTTGACCGCCCATTCCAGCCCTCACTACCCTGAAACGGGTGGTTCTTACATCCTCAATGTGTTTCAACAGGGTTGGAACCACCCCAAATCCGAGGCACCACAACGCCAGATATTCGGGGGAGATATGGGATAAATCATCTGTGTCTAAGTCCGCGTAACCTTGCGGTTCGCAGGTGACAAGGCGGTCAATCAGG
>JAPLCR010000206.1 GCA_026392135.1 Armatimonadota bacterium | reverse complement strand
AGCGATGACAGGAATGAAATCGATAGCGGCGACCATCTTGCCATTCTCCCAACCCGCCAACACTGAGCGAATCGGTAGCCCCACAAAGCCAATACCCACTCTCATTATATGGATAAAGCCTATCATCCAAACAATCTGGCTGACGTTCATCCATCGGAATCCAAGCGCGATAACGTCTACCATGATTGGTAATAGCGCAATTCTTAGCCCAAAACTTGCTCTTAACATCTGCTCCGTCGCGTTTTTGTTGCGCCCCACCTCCGCAATCAAAAACTGCTCTAGGCTCAAGCACGCGAATGTCACCACCGTACCCACAACCGTATTCGCGATACGGAGTTCGCCTAGCCCCTTCTCCCCAATAAGGTGGGGCTGAACCGCGACGACAGCGATACTTACGCCCCAAGTCACGATTTGTGAGAGTAGATAGGTGAAAGCGTTTGCGGCGACGCGCCCCCCAGAGCGTTGCATCTCGGAGATAGCGTCTATCTCGTTCTCCATATTGTGAACGACTTCCGCGCTCACTGCCCCTCTCCCAAGCGCATCCGCATCGCCTCGACCGTTTTGAGAACGTTTTTACACGCATCGTAGCGGCTCTCTGCATCCAACCGCGCCGCCGCACCCGAACCCTCATTTCAGGACTGCTTATAAGCGCGTTCAGCCTCTCCGAAAGCGCGTCGCCGTCCCCTGCGCCTATCAAGTATCCCGTCTCGCCATCCTTAATAATGTCGCCCGTTCCTCCGGTCTGCGAGAGAATGACGGGAAGCCCTGTCGCCATCGCTTCGATACCCGCTAAGGAGTAACAGTCGCCCCGCGTCGGAAGCGCGAAAATGTGCGCCTGCTGGTAGAGGTGAAGCAGTTCTGGATCGTTGGGTGAAAGCCCGTTATAGACCTTCACGTGTTCGTTGGGAGGCTCTACTTTATCGCGCGTTACGAGGTGGAGTTTCCAGTCACGCTTATCGGTCTTTTTCGCCCAGTCAAGAAGGAGGTCGCCGCCTTTGCGGTAAAAATCTCCGCCCACAAACAGGATATGTGTCGTCCTTTCGTGGTTGCGTTGCGGGACGCTCCATTTCTGCATATCTATACCGGGCGGTATCACCTCAATATTGTCGTATTTTACTCCATAATCTTGCACCATACTCTCCGCCGCCCAGTGCGACCAAGGGAAGAGACAATGTGCATTCTGATAGTAGGCTTTGCGCTCCCGCTCTTTCCTCTCTTCAATAAGTGCGAACCGCGAAGGCAGTTTGTTATAGAGGTCTCCAAAAGCGTGTAGTTGTTTCGGTGTTACGTCGGTAGTTATGAAGTACGGCTGTTTCGCCAGTTGATTTTGCCCTATATAGACCATGTTAGAGCCAATAAAGAGCGCGTCGAAAGGCGCGTTCGCTAACCCCTGCCGCAACTGGGCTTGACCGCGCAGTCGGGCTTTCACGCCGTTTGGAAGTAGCGGTAGACGCTCAATAGCGCCGCCCTCTTCCCACCAGCTAATCGCAATCCAGACAGGCGAAATCCCCGTATCTACAGTAAGAGCGTTGCGCCAGTTGAGATACTGCGTCTTCAACCCGACCTCGGTAAACATAATGAACCCGATTTTAAGAGGCTTGTGCATCTTGTGGTTGTTCTCGCCCCTCTAGCGTGTTCCAAAGGCTTCGCCGTCCTCCCAACTCCAAACTCATCCCCTGTAGGTAGCGCAGGTTGAACAGAAGGCTACAGGCGAGTAGCGCGACTTTTCGCCCGCCGTAGAAGACCATTCCGCGAACCAGAGCCAACACAAGCCCCTCCATAACGGGAACGCCTACTGCGATTTTGGCGAGAAACTTCGTGAGAGCGTTGCGTTCACTGTAGTTTTTCCGCGCCCACGCTATAATACGCCCGCCGTCTTCCTGCTCCCGAGACATCTGTACATCGCGCCGCCCATACTCAAAGGGAGTGCGATACCACGATTTGAACGGACGTGACGAGCGGTGAATGCCGTCCGCCTCCGCGCTAAACTTGAAGTGTAGCCCACGCTTCTCTAGGCGGAAGCCAAGTTCTACATCCTCTTGCCGCGTAAAGTTCTCATTGAAGCCGCCGACCTCTAGTAGCGCGGCGCGGCTTACTGAGAAGTTACCGCTATAGAGATTGTTGGGCCCAATCTCCCACACGCCGCTAACAAAATTCACGTACTGCCTCTGCAACATACGGTGTTCCCACTCAATCCAAGCGGGCATCGGTTCGCCGAAGGGTCCCGTCTGCGGGGCGATAAGTACAAGTTTTGGGTCGTTTTCGTGCGCCTTTGCGTGTTCTGCAAGAAAACAGGCTACGGGTTCAATATCGTCGTCCACGAAAACAAGAAGTGGCGCTAGGGCGCGTTGTGCGCCGTTGTTTCTAGCGCGTGAGGGTCCCGCGTTCGCCTGCTCTACAAACTCAAGGCGATAGGCGGTTTTGAGCGAAGCGATAGCCTCCGCCGTGCCATCCACCGAGCCATCCGAGATAACCAAAACCTCGAAAGCGTTCATTGGGTAGGTCTGCCGCTCCAACGCTTTTAACGTTCTGAGAAGGCTCTCTTTCCGATTGTAGGTCGGAATGATGACGCTCAGGCGCAAGTTATCAGGGGGCGTGGTCACGATGGCTACGCCTTCCGCTCCACAGATGCGCCTGTTATCACGCTCGCTTGGGTGACGGTCATCTTCGCCTCTTCCGTCTCACGATACAGACGGACGCGCTTATCTACGTCGAACTTCGCGGCTTCCTGAAAACCGACGGGTAGAAATTCACCGTAGATATCCGGCTCCCACGTCCCTGTTTTCAGGAGACGCTTGAAGACCCGCGCCTTCGAGCGAAGGTAGATTTTCAGAAAGAGCCACATCGCCTGCGTGTCGCCGCAACGGATATGTTTCGCGTAGAAGGCTCCATCTCCTATACCGTAATTTTTGAGTGTGAGGGGCCACTGGTCTTGCGTGCGTGTACCGTAGTGGTCTACCCACACATCCGGTTCGAGTAGAATCGTTTTGCCTGTTAGGTAGGTGCGATACGCAAAATCGTAGTCTTGTGCAGAGCGAAGAGGTCCTCCGCCGCCTAACGCTTCGTCAAAGCCCTCCACCTCTTTCAGTAGAGAGCGGCGAATCGCCATGTTTGCGCCCATCCCAAACACCTTAAATGGCTTACCGCGCAGTATCTTTTCGCGCTCGGTAAAGGTGAGGGCTGGTACGATAATTCCCTCTTTCACCGACTCCTCAAGGCTTTTGGGAACACAGACCTGCCCGTATAGGAGAGCGACATTCGGGTCGTACTGAAAGGCTTTGGCAGTAAGCGCAACCCAATCGCTCGGCACGATAACATCGTCGTCCGTAAAGGCGATAACCTCTCCTGTAGAGACGCGCAGACCCGCGTTATAGGAGCGCGACAGCCCCGCCTTGTCCAGATGATGGTAGAGTATCGGGCATCTGTCCGCGTATTTCGGAGCAATCTCCTCAATGATTTTACGGGTTCCGTCCGTCGTACTCTGATCCATTATGTGTATATCGAAGGCGAGGTAGTCGCACTGTGCGATACTCTCTATCGCCTGCCCGATGGTGTCGTGCCTATCGCGAGTGCATACTACGACGGATACTTTCATTGCTCTATCTCCCATGTTCTACTTCGTTTTGCCCCACATAGCGTTCGCCGCATCGGGGAAGCGCACTGTCACCTCCGGTACGTCCAGTAGTAGGTTATTTACCCACTCCACGCCCTGCATAAAGGAGTGGTCTTGATTGGAGACCTCGTACTTCCATGCGCCAAAGCGTCCGCGAGAGGCGATACCCGCCCTCTTGAGTTCGGGTTCAATCTGCTTGAGGAGGTTGTTGCGCTCAAGAGAGGGAGTGGGATAACCGTGTTCCGCCGTGTACATCCACGTATGCGTCACCTGTTCACGGTTATGGATTAGCCCCGTGTTGAGAAGACCCTGAATGGTCTCCTCAATAATTGTTTCGCGATTGACCTTCTTGACACTCGACTCGCTCGTCTCGGTCATCAGTGACCAGTACTTACCTGTTTCAGGCTCCGGTACGTTATTCGGAGAGTAGTGCGAGAAGACAGTAACACGATAGAAGGGGCAGTTCTCTTCGGGGAAGTACATCCAACACTTTTTCGCGAGTTTCGGGGGCATATCGCCCTTCAATCCAACACCAATAATGTGGGAGTTTGAGCGCAGGAGTTGGGAGCTTGCGTTGCGAACCGTATCTAGCGTCGGCGTGAGCATTGCGCCCAGCGTATCCAGCGGGAGCGAACTAAAAAGGTGGTCGTACTCTAGGGTTTCGCCGCCCTGTGTGGTCAGTTTACGACTCTTCCAGTCAATTTGGTTTACGCGGGTGTTGAACTGAAAGCGGTCTTCGCCAATCTGATTCGCTAATGAACGCCATATCGCACCCGTTCCGCCATATTTGGGAAACTGGAAGGTGTTGTTGGGGCCCCAACTCAGGTCGTCTTTTTCAAGGAAGATGTTTTCGAGGGCGCGTCCCATATCCACTACTGCCACACGCTCGCCAACCCAACCAGCCCAGAGCCGTTCAGGCGGGAACGCCCACACCTTATAGTTGTAGGGTTCCATGAAGATGTCGCGGATGCCTTCGCCGAAGACCTGCAGTATCCACGTTCCGAAGTCTTGATTTAGGGAGGGCGTGCGCGGGGGGCGATTTGCAAGACCGCGAACCGCCTTCGCTATCATCTCTTTAGGCAGGTAGCGCAGATTATTTTGAAATGGGTACGGTACGAACCTGTCCGCCATCCACACCCATGACTCGCGCTCATGATTGAGCCAGCCCTCCGCGCCGAGCGCTTCGACCATTGCGGTATCGAAGTAGTCGTAGTGCGAGAACTGGACGTGTCCGCCGATATCCCATGTAAAGCCCTTATCATCGGTAAAACTACTCGCTAGTCCCCCTGCATGACCTTCGGCTTCTAGCACAGTGAAATCGG
>JAPLCR010000483.1 GCA_026392135.1 Armatimonadota bacterium | reverse complement strand
TCAAGAATTACCTGTGCAGGGAATTCTAAAGTCTCTTCTTTTACGCTTGTAAGGGTACGTTCCGTGTTTATGGTCAGTGCCTCCAAGCCTTCAAATAGAGACATAAAGGATTGAGGTATGCCGCTAATGCTGAAAAGTGCTTTGAATTGCGCGTTGCAAAGCCAGTCATTCCGCAAAAACAGGTGCTCCAAAACCGGTTGCCCGCTAGGGAATTCACTATGCAGACTATCTACTAAGCCCTCTAAGGAGTAGCGACGCATAGACAAATCCTCAGTGATTGCTAAGAGGTGTCCCTGATATATAAAAGCATCCTCGAAGCGTCCGGGTATGCGTATGCTTAATACTTTCATATTTTGCCTCGCTGAATATTCCGCCCAAGCGTTTTGTCAATTACTTGAGCGTCAATAAACCTTTGAACAACGTCTATCAAATCTTTCGTCATACTACCACCCAAACTATGCGAGATGGGATACCCATGCCAAACATCCGTAGGATTCGAGGGGCATGGGAATATACATATACGCTCGCCCTTAACGCCAAGTTCCGTTCTGCCTTTGTCGTGTGTTCCCCAATAATGTCCTCTCACATCACACCAGTTTCCTTCATCCGCCCAGCAGAAAATACTATGTTCTTCTATCTCTCTTATCTGCCATTGGCTTTTTCCAGAAGAGCCGTCGCGATGGTATTTGATGCAAAGGTACGACTTCCCGCTCGTATTAGGCTGAAAGAGTAAACCTTCAGAAGTCATTCTACTTTGGCGCATTATCACCCTCTGTATATACAAAATTCTCGCCTGACAATCACAATATTACCCGTAGTGCTTCAAATTTCCTTCTCCAATCGCTTTTTAGTCCTCTTCCTCCAACACCTCAAACTCTACAGGCTTACCTGCCCTCGCCTTAAACCGCTCTATCAAGAGGGGCAATCGCGTGACGATAGAGGAGTTTGGGACGAGAAGGTCGCAACCCGCCGCCTTTGCTCTGTCGCGAACCTCAGGAATAAGCGTGTGCGAGAGGAAACCAAGAACGGGGGCGGGATTCGGGAGGGCTTTCAGGCGTGCGATAACCTCAAGCGGCGCAAGTTTTTCGCGCCCCATGCTCACAATAGAGAGAAACAGAGTCTGCTCTGTTGCAAACTCAACCGCTCTACTTGCATCTCCAAAGGTCTTGACTCTGTATCCCAACTTTTTAAGCACGCTCTCAATACGTATAGCGAACATCAGGTCGCTCTCCACCACCAAAATCAACGGTACTTGTCTCTCCATGCTACTCCTTCGTCTCTTCAATGTTGGAAGCAGAACGCTCTTCCTTCCAAAACTTCTCTACGCGGCTCCACTTACTGGCACGAGAAGCGGGAGGCAGATGCTTCACAAACTCCGCGCCATAGTTTTTGCTTATCAGGCGAGAATCCAGTATGCACACAATCCCTTTGTCTGAGCGGGTACGAATTAAGCGCCCAAACCCCTGCTTCAGCCGTATCTGCGCCTGCGGAATAGAGTAGTCGCGGAACCAGTCGCCTCCTGCCTCTGTAATAGCTTGAGTACGCGCCTTTGTAATAGGGGAATCTGGGACAGCGAACGGTAATCGGTCAATAATCACACAGGAGAGAGCCTCCCCTTGAACATCTACTCCCTCCCAAAATGTCTGCGCCCCGAACAGACAGCCGTTTCCGCTCTGTCGAAAACTCTCTAGTAGCTTATTTGGGGGCAAATCACCCTGCTTGAAAAGTGGAAAAGGGAGTGTCTCTATCAACCTGTCGTAAACCGTATTTAGCATAGCGCGAGAGGTGAACAGCAGGAAGGCACGCCCCTCTGTAAGGCGTAAAATCTTCTCAATCTCCTCCACAAGTTGGTCTGTATTGATGGGTGCTTGACCGGGCGCGGGAAGGTGTGCAGGAACATAGAGCAGAGCCTGCTCTTTATAGTCAAACGGGCTACCCACGAGACACTCGATGGCGTTTTCAGGAACTCCAAGCCTCTGGCGTTGATAGTCAAAGCCGCCAGAGTTGGCAAGCGTCGCCGAGATAAGGGTCACACTGCCGCGCCCCTCCATCCGTGTCCAGAGAGCGGTCTCCAGAACCTCCGCAATGGAGACGGGGGTAAGGTGTAGATGTACGCGCCTCTCCTGTTTCCCCAATCGGTTTTGTGTGATGATTTCTGCCCACCGTATAGAGTTTTCGTCCTGCTGAAAAAATATCTGATGTAGTTCTTCCCGCGCACGTCCGCACAGCTTTGCGATACCCTCAAGGCGTTCACGAAGAGGTTCCTCCTCTTTAGCGATATTAAGAAGCT
>JAPLCR010000486.1 GCA_026392135.1 Armatimonadota bacterium | reverse complement strand
TGATTCCTGAACATAGCGATCTTACGCCTGCAAAGTATTGGGACAAACGTGCAAGAGGTCTTGGAGCCACCTCTGAACGCCCTGCAGTGAGCGCGTCGGAAGAGAATCTCCTCGAGTTTAAAGGCGACCCCTATAAGGGCGAAAACATCCTTATTCACGAATTCGCTCACGCGATACACCTTATGGGACTCAACACAGTAGTCCTTGATTTCCAATCCAAACTCGAAAAGACCTACCAATCTGCGCTACAAAAGGGACTGTGGAAGGGCACCTACGCCGCCACGAACGCATCAGAATACTGGGCAGAAGGGGTACAATCGTACTTTGATTGCAACCAATCGCCTAATCACGACCATAACGGCGTAAACACCCGCGAAAAACTGGCACAGTACGACCCAGATTTCGCTGAACTTATCGCTTCTGTATTTCCAAATAAAGTGTGGCGCTACGAACGTCGCAAACTCCGTAAGGAGGAATCTCACCTCAAGGGTTATGAGGCATCGGAATCTCCGCGCTTTAGTTGGGATCCTGAGCTGGTAGCATGGTACAAAGAGTACATTAAAACACACAAAGAGTAGGCGGTTATCCGTCCAGAAAGGAACGCCATGAGCATCGTATGGAAAGGGGTTTTCCCCGCTGCCACCACGCAAATGCGGAAAGACCAGAGCATCGATTTTGAGGCGACAGCCCGACACATCGAAGTTCTTCTTGATTCAGGAGTGACGGGCATTATTATGCTTGGCTCTCTTGGCGAGAATACTTCACTGGAGGCGGAGGAGAAGCGTCAGGTTGTTAGAGCGGCAATAGAGACCGTGAAAGGGCGCGTTCCCGTACTGAGTGGGGTTTCTGAATATACGACGGCGATGGCAGTGCGTTATGCACAGGATATGGAGAAGTTGGGCGCGGACGGGATAATGCTACTGCCTGCAATGGTATACAAAGCCTTCCCTGAAGAGACGATTGCCCATTTCCGTACTGTCGCCCGCAACACGAGCCTCCCTATTCTCTGTTACAATAACCCCATCGGCTACCATGTAGATATAACCCCGCAGATGTTCGAAGTACTCGCGGAGGAGCCGAACCTACAAGCCATCAAGGAGTCGTCTGGCGACACACGCCGCTTGACAGATATTCGGAATCAGGTAGGAGACCGCTACGCGCTCTTTACTGGTCTGGATGACCTTATCGTTGAGGGGTTGGTACTGGGTGCGGATGGCTGGGTGGCTGGGACCGGTCTTGCTTTCCCGTATGAAAATCAGTATCTTTATGAGCTGTGTAAAGCGGGAGATTGGGAGAAAGCACGGGAGATATACCGTTGGTATATGCCCCTCCTTCACCTCGACACACATATCAAATTTGTTCAGTACATTAAACTCGCCTTACAAGAGGTCGGCTTGGGAGCTGAGTGGACTCGCGCCCCGCGCCTCCCCCTCGTGGGTGAAGAGCGGGAACGTGTGCTGCAGGTGATACGAACAGGTATCTCGAATCGCCCACTCCTTCCTAAAAAGTAAGAGTGCCTCTTTCAGTTGGTGTTTCGCTTGAGTTGAGGAGCAGGCAGTTTTGTGCGTAGGAGTGTTGTAACAACATCAAGTCATTAAAAAGTAAGGAGCCACGACGGTGCAAGTACCGCAAGGATTGAAGTTTGATTCTAATGGATTGATTCCCGCAGTGGTGCAGGACGCAGAAACTGGCAACGTTTTGATGGTTGCGTTTATGAATTTAGAGGCAGTAGAGCATACTATTCAGACGAAACGCGCTACCTTTTGGAGTCGCTCTCGGCAGAAGTTCTGGATAAAGGGCGAGACATCGGGCAATGTACAACACGTTAAGGGGCTTTATGTGGACTGTGATAAGGACTGCCTGCTCGTAAAAGTAGAGCAGGTAGGTGCTGCTTGCCACGAAGGGTATCGCTCGTGCTTCTTCCGTGAAGTATCGGAGGATGGTGAAAGCCTATCCGTTATTGCAGAACAGCTCACCGCCTCGTACTAGCTACCTCTATTACCAGAGAGATAGTTTATAGACGCATCTCCCTCCTCATGTGTTGAGGAGGGAGATTTTTGTTGTGTTTGCCCTTGTCTATTTACCCCTTAACAAGAGAGAGGGAGCAGATTGTGGTGGGTTAGACATTAATCCTGTGGTGTTTGTCACAGACAGGCACAATGTGCGTCTGGTATCATAAGAGCATAACAATACCGATACTTGGGGCTAATTATGAAATTATTTGCAAATTTCAAAAATATTTGCACGAAAAGCAGGAATTAGGTACAAGAGTGTGGAACTTTGCAATATCTTTCGTCGTTCTATAATAAAGAGAACATGAAATACCAATAATCACAATACGAGGTCGAAAAGGTGGCGTTTCTACCCAAGCGTCACACACAACACAGGCATCCACCCGATGTCCTTACAGGGAGAGAGAAGATACCATGAGCAGAATAACCCCAAAACCGATTATTGCAGAAGTCCACCGCACCTGGCGTGTCGCCCCCGGAATGGTCTATGCACTCGCCGTAGACATTGAGCGTAACGTCTGGATAGTAGAGTCCTGCCCAGTTGGCACCCATTTCTGGACGGTTCAAGAGGCGAAGCAACTGCCGCAAGGAAACCGCACCCGCACCGCCCTTCGAGAGGCGATACGCGAAGGATCCATGCTGGCAAAAGAGACGCAGACCGCACTTCAATATGTGCGCCGCGTTGCTAAAGAGGAGCGCGCCACGATGTGCGAAAACAGCCTCAGCCCTTATGCTTCGGCATAGGGGGGTAGCATCAGTAAGCCCCCTATCAAAAAGCGGGAGAACCTTAATAGGTTCTCCCGCTTTTGCGTGTCTATAGTACTTGCCAACGGAACATTCGGGCTATTTTATCGGGCGTAGCCTGCTCGCTATACTTTTGGAGGTGTGTCACAACTATTCCGCGGGCAGAAGCCACACCAATACGCCCAGCTGCCTCAAACATTTTAGGGAAGGCATCTTCACACAGGCACCAGCGATAGCCATACGTACCACGGTTTCTTCCCGTTAGATCGTACTTTGTGAGCAGAAATCTCTGCTGTAGCGAGGCAAGATAGAGCATTCGGCTTCCCTTCTGCATCGGTATTACCGCTGTAGGGGTGTGCCCATTTCGGAGGATATGCTGATAGATATGGTGCGCGTTACTGGCGATTAAGCCTTTTTCGTAGAGCGTGTCTGCGTCAATATCGCCTTGCGCTGCTATTAGGTAGGGCAAAAAGTGGAGTGATACGAACACGGGGATATCTGGTACGATCAGCATTCCAAAAAAGAGCTTACGCTCAATGTGGAGGTCATCCTTCCAAAACCATGTCTGATTAGTAACCTCTGAACCGCTCCAAGGTGTTACGCTCTCTAGGGAGGAGAGCCATTCATACTTGGACTGATGCC
>JAPLCR010000278.1 GCA_026392135.1 Armatimonadota bacterium | reverse complement strand
GGAAGTCCTCACAAGAGGGAGACTACGGTGCATCCTGTTCCGTGGTTCTGTTCTCTGATGGGCAAAGAGAGAACAGAAGGATACTGTTACTAAGACTCCCTCCTCAAGGTGAGAGGAGAGCAGGCGTATCTGCGTAAAGTGAACAAAAAGACAATCATGAAACCAAACTCTTTCGAAGCAACCGCTCACTCCTCCTATCAAGCCATTACCAGGCGGGCAGTCCTACTAGGTTTGCTCTTGACGATTCCAAATACATTTTGGATAACCATCGTTGAAGTGCGGTGGTACACTTTGGATGGAACCAGTTTACCTCTGTTTATCACTCCCATCTTTTTTCTGTTTTGGATTAAGTTGGCGAATATAGCGATACAGCACTTCCTGCCCAAAATCGCCCCACGCCTCATTCTAACACAAGCCGAGATGTTAACAATCTACGTGTTTCTCGTAATAGGGACACTGTTGGCAGGGCACGATATGTTTCAAAATCTGTTCGGTGCGATAGCTCATGCCGACAGGTTTGCCACTCCAGAGAACAACTGGAGGAGCCTCTTCTTTGCCTTTCTCCCAAGTTTTTGGCTCATGCGCGACCCAACGGCACAGGCAGGGTACTTTACGGGAAGCGTCTCACCCTATAGCCCGCAGTATTGGCAACCGTTTGTGGCTCCCCTGTTCTGGTGGACACTCTTTATAGGCACACTTATAGGTATCTGTTTCTGCTTCAATATCCTCATTCACAAACACTGGGCAGATCACGAGAGACTTGCTTTTCCTATCATACAACTCCCCATTGCCTTGACCAGCGAAACCGTTCCGGGGCTTGGCGGCGGGCTTCTGAGCAGTAAGATGTTTTGGATAGGGTTTGGGCTAGTCGCAGTGATTGATAGTATTAATGGACTGCACTACCTCTACCCCTCGCTACCATATATCGAAATGATAAAACTGTATAATGTAGGGCAGTTTCTCACCTCGCGCCCATGGAACGCCGCCTCCGCATTGAATACATCTCTCTACCCCTTTGCAATTGGTCTCGCCTTTTTTGTTCCCCTTGACCTCCTCTTTTCTTGCTGGTTCTTCTTTTTAGCCCGAACCGCGTTTCAGGTGTTTGGGGCTGCGGCAGGCTTAGATGGAGCGGGTAGTGCGGGATTTCCCTACTTCCCGCAGCAGGCAAGCGGTGCATGGATCGCGATGGGGTTGACCATTGTCTGGGCACTACGCACCCAACTTAAAACGGCATGGAGGATAGCCATTACGCCAATGAGAGGAGCCGACCGCGATTCAGACGAGGCTATCACGAAACGCCAGTACCGAGGCGCGTTTATCGGAATTGCTCTCGGCGCACTCTCTCTCGCAGGGTTCTCCTATCGTATTGGGCTGTCCCCCATCATTGCTTTTCTCTTCTTTGGTTGCTATTTTCTGCTCGCGCTAACAATCACGCGTGTTCGAGCAGAGCTTGGCACGCCCCATGAGATCTATTTTGTGAACCCGCGCTTAATGCTAGTAACGCTGTTCGGAAGTCAAGCACTCGGAGCACAAAACTTAACGGCTATGTCGGTAATGTACTGGTTTAATCGGGGCTATCGCTGTCACCCAATGCCAAACCAAATCGAAGCGATGCAGATGGGGCAAGTAGCACGAATGCGCTCCAGTAGCATGATAGGGCTAATCGTGTTGGCGTTGGTTTGGGGAACAGGGGTTGCTTACTGGGCAAACCTGCACGTCACATTCTCGGCAGGAGCTACTGCCAAAGCAGTAGGATTCAAAATGTGGGTAGGGAATGAGAGCTACGGACAGCTACAAACATGGCTGCAGACTCCCGTTCGCCCAAACCCTCTACAGCTACTATATACTGCCGTGGGCTTTTTATTGGTGCTCTTTTTACGCGTCATGCGGGGCAATTTCCTCTGGTGGCCCTTCCATCCTGCCGGCTATGCTCTAGCAACCTCATTTGCCCTAGACTGCTTCTGGCTCTGTTTCTTTGTAGCTTGGTTAGCGAAATTTCTTATTATCCGCTTTGGAGGTATGAAGGCGCACAACGCCGCAATTCCCTTCTTCTTGGGGCTGACACTGGGCGACTATGTGATAGGCTCCCTCTGGGCACTCTACGGTCCGGTCAACCAACTTCAAACCTACAAAATATTCCTGTAGAGGCTTTTGCAAACCTCCTTGTTTTCTTTGCCGAAAACTGCTTTCAGGGTGTGATATGAGTAGGGTAGTGACAAGAGCACGCCACTGCTTTGTATTGCAGGGCTGTTTCTAAGGTAGAAGAGAGGCTTGATATCTCTTCCAGTATTCGGATACAATGAGTATAAGGGACTTACTCTG
>JAPLCR010000397.1 GCA_026392135.1 Armatimonadota bacterium | reverse complement strand
GCGAAAACGCAGAGGTTAACTATCTCTCTGGAACGGAATGCCTTTGGATTTATCTGTCATTATTTTGAACTGGAACACCCGCGACCTGCTCGCGCAGAGCCTCCGTTCGCTTCAACGCCCTCAAGAGGGGATAACGTTTGAGGTGATTGTGGTGGACAACGCTAGTTCCGACGGCAGCCGCGATATGTTACGGGCGGACTTTCCGCAGATAATACTTCACGCAAACCCGAATAACATCGGTTTCGGCGCGGGCAACAATACAGGAGTTCCTATCGCGAAGGGGCGTTATATCCTCTTTCTGAACTCAGATACTGTAGTGGAGGAGAACGCGCTTGCGAACATCGTGCATTTTGGCGATGCAAACCCGGACATTGGCATACTCGGCGCGAAACTGCTGAACGAGGACGGCTCTCTCCAGTACTCCTGTCGCCGCTACCCGAACCTGCTCACCGGATTCTTTCGCAACACTCCCCTAGGCAAGCTCCTGCCGCAAAACCGATTCGCCTCCGACTACCTGATGAAGTCTTACGACCATGAAACCCCGCGAGATGTGGATTGGGTCTCCGGCGCGGCGTTGATGATGCGGCGAACCCTGTACGAGCAGATTGGCGCGTTCGATGACGACTACTTCATGTACTGTGAAGATGTAGACCTCTGCTGGAGAGCGAACCATGCACCACTGCCTGAGAACCTCCGAAAAGAGGCGGATGGCTCCGCTATCGCAAAGCGAATCAGTGTATTCAATGTCGGGCAAGAGGAGTATAAGTTGCCGGGCACATGGCGCGTTGCCTACTTCCCGGACACTCGAATCTTCCACTACATTGGAAAGAGTTCTGACAAAGCCCCTACACGTATGACATACGAGTTTCACCGTTCGCAGTACCTATTTTACAAAAAACACTACCGCTCTTTCACCCCGTTACTGATTCGTCCTCTGATTCCTTTAGGAATTGCTCTCCGAGCAGTTGGCACAATGGCGCGTTATAGGATAAACTACTATCGCCGAAAGTATCTCAAGCACTGATAAGATATGTTGCGGCAACCTAATACGAGTAGACGAATAGGTATAATGTATCAACTGGGTGGTTTGTTAGGAGACTATGGATGTGATACTGAGCCTTGTGCAATCAAAATTAGATGTGAAGCGTAAAACGAGGGATAACCTGCTGAATTGGCGTGGGCAGTTTACGCCTGATTTTGTCGAATGTCTTCTTGAACACTACGCTTGCCCCGAATCTATCGTCGTAGACCCTTTTGAAGGTAGCGGAACAGTCTTACTAGAGTGCGCCCGTAAAAATATAGAAGCACACGGTTTTGAGATAAACCCTGCGGCTTGCGCTATGTCAAAAATCTATCTGTTCTGTAGGCTTGATAACTCAGAACGTGACCAAGTAATAGAGGGTTTTGAGCGAAACCTTTTTAGACTTGTACAACCTATATCCACGCTTCCTTTTTATGGGGACTCTAACCATAGCAAATCATATAGTAATCTTGTTGACTTGACTCGCGACCTATTAGGCGTTGCGAAGGATGAATTGGCAAGAGTTCTCGCGTTAAATCTACTGTTTCAGTGCGAAAACCAGAAGTCGAATGACCTTGCTGAGACTGTGTTCACGCTATGGTTTCGGCTCAAGTATTCTGTGCAGAATTTACCCTATACGCATAGCCCTATCACCTCGCGCCTGTGCGACGCTCGACTGGCGCATACGCAACTCGCTGTTCAGCCGACCCTGATAATCACAAGTCCGCCCTATATCAATGTTTTCAATTATCACCAGAACCACAGGGCTATCCTAGAGGCAGCGGGTTGGGATATGCTGAAAGTCGCTGTCAGCGAGTTTGGGGCGAACCGCAAAAATCGGGGTAATCGCTTCAAGACGGTTATTCAATACGCTCTTGATATGGAGCAGGCTTTGCGTGGCTTTTGGCAGATGTTATGCGACGGCGGAAGAGTGATACTTATAGTCGGGCGGGAGTCGAATATCCGCCAACTAGCTATCCTGAATGGACTCATTGTTGAGGAGATACTGGCAGAGATGGGCGGATTCCTCTTAGAAGGGAAGCATGAGAGATGCTTTCTTAATAGGTTCGGAGTCGCCATAGTTGAAGATATTTTGGTTCTCCGTAAGGCGGGAGCCCCTTGTAGCCAGAGCGTAGGACGGAATATCGCTGTTGAGCATCTGAAAAAAGGGCTTAACGGGCTGGTAAATGAGGTGCAAAAAGATGTTATGAATGCCATCTCAGAGTGCGAAATGGTGCAGTCTTCCCCTCTTTTTACTCCAGCAGAGGCGTTTGTTAATGTCTAAAACGCCTCATAAGGACAAAATAGTCGCCGCTATAGACAATCCCAAAATGCTTTCAGATAAGGCACTACTGGAAGAGGCTCTGGTGCTTTATGGACAGTGGGACGTGGATTTGAAGGCTCTGACCTCCAACGGGCAGGCGCGAGTGACAGAGATGACGCGCCTTTTGAACGAATATAAGGACGCGCTAGAGGTTGATTTGATACTAAAAAGAGGCTCTCCAGAATTGAAACGGCAAAAAGGGCAACTTAAACTGGATGGCTCCGTAATGGAAGAGTTCCTCATACACCTTGTCGCCTCGAATGTGTTGACAGGCTTACCGGATAGTATTACGAGCATACTCCCAAGTTTGGAAGTGGAGCCGCGAACCGCTTTCATGACGTTTTCGTTTCGACCCTCCAGTGTTCTTCACCTTATGAGCAAACCTGAGATTGCTGTGAAGACAAAAGACCAAGATTTCTCAATAGGCAAAACGATTCACTACAAGATGTCTCCAAACGCAACCTTTCCCAATGCCGATACCCGAAGCGACAAACTATTCCTCTCGTTATTTTCAGCGGAGATGAAGGTTAATCTCGACAAAACGATGTTTCAAGAGTGTTGTGGAACGGCTACACGCCTAAAACAGGGTTGCCCTTCCGCGAGATATTATGTGTTGGCGGAGTATTTGGATATGGAACCAGAAGACTGTAGCCTTACGGATATTGACAACGTTTTTCTGCTTCGTCATGCGAAACGTCTGCCTAGCGACCGCAGAAGCGATGTGGTAGCGGTTGAAAACCAACGGAGAAATCACCCCATTGACTCTGATGTTATCTATCGCTTCGTGCAGGAGATAGAGCGTTTTTTGAAAGCGAACTGGTATAACCCAACAGAAGCCCTACGACGTGGCTCATTCGTTTAGTGAGGTAATTGCAAATGTCGATATTGTACACCGTTGTTGGCACTGAATCGCAATTGTAAATGTGCAATATGGCGCGTTTTCGGACTTTTGCAATTACCTCTAGTGTGAAGGATACTCTCATAGATACCACCCAAGATAATCAATCTTTACCGCCAATCCCTGAAGATGAAGAGGGACTGCAACTCAATAGACTCGACTGGGGCGCACTTGTGCTTGTCGCGCTTGTACTTGTGCTTGCGCCGCTGAGCGTGGGTAGCTTCGTAAACCCTTTTAACAGCGATATGCTCTCCATAAATGATATTCTGGGGTTGCCTCTCGTGTTGATCCTTACGGCACTGGCGAGTATCCTCATAGTGGTGCGCGAATACCTGCGCCCCGTTGCAATAGGGACACTCCTGGCAGTGCGCGAATCGGCAGGGACTTGTGACACTTCTCTTTAGCCCCGTGCGCTTCGCCTGCTGGAACGCACTGTTCACACTCTGGGCAGCTCTTATGATTGCGGGGTTGACGGCGCGTCTAGGGCGTTTGGTAAAGGGATGGAGTGTTCTGCTAGGGCTTCTACTCTTGACGGGGGGTGTCGTTTCGTGCTGGGGCATTTTTGAGTACTATTCGATGTCTATGCCGCAGTGGAGAGTATTTGGTACGTTCGTCAATCCAGATTTTCTCGCAGGCTATCTTCTCCTCATAATTCCGCTCACTCTAGCGAGTTTTGTCGCCCTTCCTAAAGTGCCTTACCGAGTCGGCTTAGGTACTCTTCTCATCGCGCAGACATTTGCGCTTTTCCTCACGGGGTCACGGGCAGGGATAGGTGCGTTGGGCGGCGCGGTTCTGCTCTGGATTCTTCTGATGGGCTGGGGGCGTGCCTTCAAGCCGAATCTGAAACCTATTGCTACTGCACTTCTGCTGTGCCTTGTCGGCGGTGTTCTTGGGCTAGGTCCTGTGCGGAATCGTGTGGAGGCAGGGCAAGGCACAGGCAAGAGTGCCGTTGGCGCGATACAAGCCTCCGCGAACACTCAGGCACACTCAGGTGAGTTTCGTAAATGGACGTGGCGCGGAACTATTGAAATGGCGAAGAGTAATCCCGTTTTTGGTACGGGAATCGGCTCCTATGAGCACGCCTACCCGCGCTACACAGAGGTTGCCTTTACTGCCCACGCTCACAATGCCTACCTTCAGTGGACGGCGGAGATGGGGTTGGTCGGAGTATTGCTGCTCTTTCTGCCCATCGCTTCGCTCTGCGCTTTTTCGCTTCACATTCTACGTGCTCGTCGCCGAGAGAGTATGCAAGGCGAACCCGCGGAGAGTTTCGGGATGTTCAGTGAACCTTACGTTCTACTTGTGGGCTTTTTTGCCTCCCTAGCCGCGACGCTTCTTCACTGTTTTATAGACTCAGACTGGTTTGTCGTTGCAAACGCAGTCACGCTCTCAGCCATAGTTGGGCTAATGTTGGCGATGGCGCGGCATCTCGCCCCTCTCGCCACCTCAACTCCAAGCCCGCTTCCCAAAGCGGGGCTGATACTTGGAGTTCCTCTTGCACTTGTTTTGATTTGGCAGGGGACGAGCTTGCTGAACTACCGTAATGCGCTCTCAACGGGGAGTGTCATGCTCCAGACGCAACACCTACAGAGCGCGCTGACCGATTTTCAGACAGCGGCATCTACTCTTCCCCGTGAACCCGAAGCGTATCTCAAGCAGGCGATGATTTATGCGGGAACCCGCCGTCCGCAGGAGGCAGAGGACGCGCTTCAGAAGGCGGTGAGCGTAGCCCCCTCCGGTCGCACCTACTACCGTCTAGCGCAGTTTTATGTTCAGCAGAAGCAGTTGGACAAAGCCATTAATGCTTTTGAGGCTTCGAGGAAACTAGAGCCGCGCAACGTGCAGAATCTCCGCGCTCTTGCAGACTGCTATCGGGAGGCACAACGTACTCCAGACGCGAAACGAACTTACGAGTTAGTGACCGACCTTGAGCAGGGGGTGTACGGGCGGGTTCGTGCCATGCCGGAGATGATTGAGGCGGAGTTCGCTTTCGCGCACATCGGGCTAGGCGACCTCTCTGCGGAGGCGAAGCAGTGGGAAGAGGCGGCGAAGGAGTACTACGCCGCCGTGAAAGTGTTCGAGGAGTTCTGGCGCAATCGCGCCTCTGCCTACTATGGAAGCACTCCAACGAATAAAAAAGCATTGTGGGTTGAGAAATACGAATATGCCCTGAAAGAGTGGAAAGAGGCGTTGAAGCGGTGGTCAACCGAATATCTAAAAGAGGCGCGTCAAGCCTCCCCACCTAATCCGCCGCTCTCCGACTATACGCTCCGAAAAAAGAGCGATTGGAACGACTTCACATTATCGATAAAGCGTCTTACCGAGTTTCTACAGGAGAAAGCGAAAGAACCCGCCCCCTCCGACGCAGGAGGCTCGCCTTAATGCGCGTGGTTCGCGAGACGCTACGCATCGCCGACCTACCTAGTTCGCTGGAAGGCGCGACGATAGCGCACCTCACCGATATTCACCGATGCTGGAGTACCTCCGACGCGCTTCTCAAAAAAGCGGTTCGTGTTACTATGGAGGCGAAGCCTGACCTTATTCTCCTGACGGGCGACTATGTCACAGAGAACCCAAAAGACATTGCGCCCTGCGCCGAGATACTCGCGCCGCTCAAGGCGCGTTTCGGCGTTCACTTCATACTTGGCAATCACGACTACACCACGAATGCCCCCGCCGTCCTTCGTGCTCTTGAGGGCATCGGCTTTCAGTCGCTCATAAATCGCAACGTCTGTATTGAGGGAGGACTCTGGATTGCGGGGCTGGACGACGATAGGGAAGGGGAGCCATTTTTTGATATGGCGTTTGCGGGGATACCGGAAGCGGCTACTCCCATCGTTCTCGCGCACAACCCCGCAATGGCGGAGATGTTCTCCTATCTCGACTGCTATACCCTCTCAGGGCATACGCACGGGGGGCAGGTTGTTCTGCCGTTCCTGACCGCTTACAAAGTTTGGCTCATCGGTGCGAAAGCCTACCGTTCCGGTTGGTACACCGTAGGAAAGGCAAAACTTTACGTAAACAACGGACTAGGGAATGTCGCAGTGCCATTTCGCCTCTTCGCCCCTCCAGTAGTCGCCTTTTTCACACTCCAACCCCGTTAAACTTCATATTGCGCCCCTAACATACTTCATAGCGCAATTCTGTTTTTTAGCCGATAATAGAGGTGTGATAACATTTTCGCGCCTCTGAAACCAGAGAACGCATAAGGAGCATTCAGAACAATGCAGCCCGTATCCTCGATATAGTGTATAATAGAAATAGGTGGAAGCCCGATTAGGGCGGTACAACC
>JAPLCR010000608.1 GCA_026392135.1 Armatimonadota bacterium | reverse complement strand
TTTTAGTGGTTTGAGATTAGAAACCTATGCGAGCGGCTCCACGTTTGGGGCTTTGTGCATTTTTTCGCGGTTTTTACTCCCATAACCCTGAACTCTTACGTCGAAATGCGGTAACATCACTGGCTTTCCGATTAGGGTATACTAAAACTACCCATTCTTTGAAGTGAATAGAGACAGTGAAGAGTTGTATCACGCTATAACGAAGCCGAAAGGGTCACTTTTATATGTCTGAGACGCTCACCTGATGGTGAGAGGGCTGACGTTTTGATTAAGGTATAATAAGATGGTTTTCTTTAGAGCGACCACGCCTAGGGAAGTCCCTTTTATTGCACTTGCTTCACACTTTGTAACACTCACAAAACGGTTCTCCCAATAAACGGGATACTTGATACTGTGTTATAGAAGGCTGAATAAGCCACTAATTGATTACCTTATCCGTCTTATAAGACCAGTGAGACGCTACAGTTCGGATTAACGAAGGAAACAACGGATGCGATACCCCATCGGATTTACTATGGCGCAGGCGCGACACCGCACCAAAATGGAGCGGAAGGGCGAGAAGCGTTACCCCACCGTGTTGATGCTAGAGCCTCTCTATACCTGCAACCTCGCCTGCTTGGGCTGTTCTGTAGAGCGGCACACGGGCAAACTTAAAGACCGTATGTCGCTCGAAACCTGCTTCAAAGCGGCAGACGACTGCGGTGCGCCCATCGTCAACATCTGCGGCGGCGAACCAACCCTCTATCCCGAACTCAAAGAGCTGATTGATGGGCTTGTTGCACGTGGAAAGTATATCATCCTCTGCACCAATGCCATTAAGATGGAAGAGAAGATTTTCGACGTGATTCCCCCAAGTCCGCACCTCTTCATCATGGTACACCTCGACGGTATGCGCGAAACCCACGACTTTGTGGTAAACCGCAAGGGTATCTTCGACAAAGCGGTCGAGGCTATCAAGAAGGGGCGTGAACTCGGCTACCACGTCTTCATCAACACCACGGTATATAAAGCGACTTCAGTGCAAGAGGTCGAAGAGTTGTGCCAACTGGTGGACAGCCTCAAGGCGAACGGCATCCTTATCTCTCCCGGCTACGAGTATGAGAGCGTGGAGAGCGATATTTTCTTGACGAAAGACCAGATACACGATAAGTTCCGTCAGATACGTGACTTCTCCTCGAAGTACAAGGTCAACGCGACTCCCATGTTCCTCGAATTCGCGGCGGGGCTACGAGAACTGCCCTGCGCCCCTTGGTCTACCGTGAACTATACGCCGAAGGGCTGGAAAGCGCCCTGCTATCTTGTTGAGGGCGAGGGACACTACGACGAGTGGGCTGAGTTCTGGGAGAAGACCGACTGGGCGTACTGGGAGTCGCGGCAAGACCCGCGTTGCCAGAACTGCAAGATGCACAGTGGCTTCGAGCATAGCGCCGTCTCCGAGGCGATGAAATCGGTGAAGGGAACCCTTCAACTCGCGATGTGGTCGCTCTCGAAGTAGGGGGGCGCGAGTGCAAAAGGCTCTGGTGACAGGCGGGACGGGCTTCGTAGGTTCGCACGTAGCGCGATTATTGGTAGAGCGCGGCGTTTCGATTCGCGCCCTGGCACGGGCTGGCAGTCGCAAGGACAACCTTGCAGGACTGAACCCCGCCCTGTGCGAGATTGTAACGGGCGACCTGAACGATGCGAACTCTCTGCGGGAGGCGATACAGGGGTGCGACGCGCTCTATCATGTCGCGGCGGACTATCGCCTCTGGTCTCGCGACCCGCAGGAGTTGTATCGCACGAACATCGAGGGAACCCGCGCCCTCCTACAAGCCGCGCTAGACGCAGGGGTTCAGACCGTCGTCTATACGAGTACGGTGGGCGCGTTGGGGATACCTAGCGACGGTTCGTCGGGAACGGAAGATACGCCCGTCTCCGAAGCCAAGATGATAGGGCATTATAAGCGCTCCAAGTTTTTGGCGGAGCGGGAGGCGCTCTCGTTTGTGGCGAAAGGGTTGCCCGTCGTCGTCACGAATCCGAGTACGCCCGTCGGGGAGCAGGATATCAAGCCGACTCCCACTGGTCAGATTATTGTAGACTTCCTGAACCGCAAAATGCCCGCCTACCTCGATACCGGGCTGAACCTGATTGATGTGCGAGACGTTGCGGAGGGGACAATTTTGGCGGGGGAGCGCGGCAAACCGGGCGAGAAGTACATTCTCGGCAACCGCAATATGACCCTGAAAGAGATTCTGGAGACGCTTTCGCAGATAACGGGCATCCCCGCGCCGAAAATTCAGATTCCCTATCCCGTCGCCTATATTGCGGTGGGGCTAGAGCAGATTTTTACGACGCAGGTTCTGCGACGCGCCCCCGCGCATCCCTTCGAGGGCGTGAAGATGGCGAAACATCGGATGTTTTTCGACGCTTCTAAGGCGGTGCGCGAGTTGGGACTGCCCCAGTCGCCTGTTGAAGAGGCGCTACGACGCGCTGTAGAGTGGTATCGGGCGAACGGCTATGTTCGTCGGTAGGCTCGATAGCAATGCTACTTAACCGGACTAATGTTTCAACCGAGGTAGGCTAGGACTACTCTTCTTGGAGAGGATAGAGGTGGTTATGGGGAAGTGGGCGAAGGTGCGCCGACGCATATTGGAAGGACAGTCTGACCAAAACATCGTCTTTAATGATATGCTCGGTTATCTCCGCCATCTGGGCTTTGAGGAGAGAATGAGAGGAAGCCATCACATTTTGACGCACTCTCAAGTACGCGAGATTCTAAACTTGCAACCAATAAAGGGAGGTCTCGCGAAGGGGTATCAAGTGAAGCAAATGCGTTCTCTGTTGGTTTTTTATCATTTAGGAGGCGCGGATGATTAAATACGAAGTCATTATCTACTGGAGCCGCGACGACGAAGCCTATATCGGAGAGGTTCCTGAACTGCCGGGATGTATGGCGGACGGCTCTACTATGCAGGAGTGCCTCTCGAACCTCGAACAGATAGCGGTAGAATGGATAGAGACCGCGAAAGAGTTACGCCGCGCTATTCCGGAACCCAAAGGACGGCTTTTATACGCCTGATACGCTCAGGCGCGTCTAGAGTTCAAGGTTGAGGATTGTGCCGAAATGGGCGTATAATAGAGGTAAGTCCGCCTGTAAGGAGAGCGAATATGACTCCGCAAGTTATAGACAAAACCGCATTACACGCCCTCGCTAAAGTTGAGCAGTATCGTCAGCAGGGAGCCGTATCCGAAGCGACAAGCCAGAGGGCGCGGAAGGCGTTCCTGCTTCTCGCCGAGAGTATGCAGTTTCGTATGCCTGAGCCGCAAGTATGGGCGGGAGGGCAGGCGCAGATACTCTTCGAGTGGAACAGCGCGGAACGCCATTTTGAGATGGAAGTTCTCCCGGAAGGCGAGATTGAGTTCTACTACTCCAATCAAACCACAAAGGAGACATGGGAAGCCTATTCGGATATTCGGAACCCTATCCCCGCTGAGATACTAGAGAAGGCTTCGCTTTTGTGCAGTCCTTAGAGAACAGAGTGTCCAATTTTCCATTCACCTCCCTTCTTTGCGAGGAAGAGATTTTACGGTTTTACCCCGCTTCACTAGAAGAGGGTATTCCGCTAACCGCGTTTGAACTATCCACGCAAGAGAAGGAGCCGGGTAGCGCGGGAGGGACTTCCGCGTGGGCTTTGTCGAAAACAACGCCGGAGCAAGCCTTCGCGATTCGTGGACGCTCTGAGTGAAGAGACTATCTGACCATTGAGGTTGGCGATATACGCGCCGCCGCAAGTCTTTGCAATCAGGAGATAGAGGACGGCGGCGAGATTAAGGCGGATGTCAAATGGGTTCCCGTTCAAAGGAACCTCCGCGATTTACCCGGCTCTGAGGGACACGTTGAGATTTTTGGCTTGCAGCGCCCGCCGAGCGCCCCAAAGAAAAAGTATAAGCGATTACGGGAACTGATGCGTGGTTTTGCACGTCAACAGTTTTTGGACATCTGAGAGTAAAACTATCCCCGGTCTTTCAAACCGGAAGGAGTATAAAGAGTGAAACCCAAACGAAAAGTTATCATGGCGAAAGAGGTTGGCTTCTGCTTCGGAGTCAAACGCGCTATCAACCTAACGCGGCAGGCTCTCGCGGAGCGCGAGGAGGTCTTTATTCTTGGCGACCTCGTTCACAACAAGCGCGTCACCGACGAGCTAGAGGGCAAGGGACTTCGCAAAGTCGAAGAGTACGACAACGAAAAGACCGGAACGATGGTAATTCGCGCTCATGGCTTGCCCAAAGCCAAAATTTCGGAGATTCGCGCTCGCGGCATTGAGATTGTAGACGCGACCTGCCCTATTGTGCTTCGCGCTCAAGAGGCGGCGCAGACCCTCGAACGCGACGGCTATCAGGTGGTCATCGTCGGCGATAAGAACCACGCGGAGATTAAGGGGATACTGGGCGCTCTCCAACAGCCCGCTCTCGTGGTGGATACGATAGAGGAGCTGCATGAGGCGAAAGCGGACTATATCCTCATGCGAAAAATCGGCGTTATCTTCCAGACGACCCACGCGCTAGAACTGTGTAACAAAATCGTGAACGAAATGCTGATGATGTGCAAGGAGATACGCATTATCAACACCATCTGCCGCCCTGTTCAAAATCGGCAGGACGACGCTATCGAAATCGCGCAGAGAGTGCCGCTGATGATTGTCGTCGGCTCTCGCACGAGCGCGAACACGGTGGAACTCGCCGCGATTTGCCGCCACTACAACCCGAACACGATACAGGTTCAGAATGCCGACGAACTCCTTCCTGAGCAGTTTGTGTGGGCGGACGTTATCGGCATAGCATCGGGATTATCTACGCCGGAAGACTTGGTGGAGGCGGTCAAGGTGAAGGCGCTGACCTACGACGCGGAGACCGAACCTTCTCTGGTGACAGTTTAGGCGACAGTGGAACTTACCATATTTTCCGATATTACCGTGCTGTTCGCCCTTCCTGACGAGGCGCGGGCGTTTCAAGCCACAAAGATTTCCAAACAGGTGCGCGTCGCCATATCGGGGATGGGCGCGGCGAATACCATAGAGGCGATGGAGTTACTTTTTCGTGATGACGCTAGAGGGGAGATACTGCTTGTCTGCGGTTTTGCGGGGGGCTTGCAGGAAGATTTGCCCGTAGGAACGGTGGTCATGGTGGAGAGCGTGACGAGTTCCGAAGCGCCAAAGAAAGTCTTTAAGGCGGATGCCAGGCTCTTATCTGCGGCTACCTCCGTCGCCGTAAGCGATTTGAAAATCGTGAAAGGCAAGCTAGCCTCGGTTCAGAAGGTGTTGACCACTGGCGACGAGAAACGGGCTTGCGCTAAACAGACGGGCGCTATCGCGGTGGATATGGAGACTTTCACCGCCATGAAGACCGCGAAGGAGATGGGCGTGCGGTGTCTGGCAGTTAGAGTTATCACGGATGTAGTGGACGATACGCTTCCCCTCGACTTCAACGCCTTTACGAACGCGCAGGGCGAACCCGACAGAGGCAAAATCATCGCGCACCTTCTCCTGCACCCCCGCAAGATTCTCCCGCTGATACGACTCGGAGCGCGTGCGTCGTTTGCCGCGAAGAATCTTGCGGTCTATCTTGAAGGCGTGTTTATGACGGAGAGTTTGGTGCCTTGATTTTACCCTCGCAGACACAATATTCGCTTCGCCTTTTAGCGGCTCTCTGCTACTGGCTTCTTCCCGCGCCCCTCGCCGCGCAAAACGCCCCGCCACCACTCACCATCGAAGAGGCAGTTCGCACTGCGATTCGCGATGGGCAGAGCGCGTTAGTGGCGCGATACACGCGAGACGTGGCGCAGGTTAAGGTGGACAGAGAGAAGCCAATTGCACGCCCGCTCCTGACCGCGACCATCGGCGAAACGATTCAGGCGTACCCCAAATCGTTCGCGATTCCCGGCTCCCCCTCCGCTATTTTTCTGCCCAATTCGTCCACGCAACTCCGTTTTCTCTTTGAGCAGACTCTCTTTCAGCCCGGTATGAAGGAAGCCCGCGCCCGCTACCTCGCGCAGTCCGGCGGCGTGGATTGGGACTATCGGCGCGACCTCCACGAGATAGCGCGGAGCGTGCGAAAAGCGTACTTGGATGTGTTGCGGGCGGAGGCGGGAACGCGAATCGCGCAAGACGGCGTGTTGGCGGCGGAGCGCTACCAGACGCTCGTGCAGACGCAGGTCTCGGCAGGGATGGCGCGTCCGGTAGACACATTCACCGCAGGATCGCAAATTGCGGAGGCGAAAGCAGGTTTACACCACGCCAAAAACGAACTTACTCTTGCGCGACTTAACTTCAATCGGCTGTTGGGGCGGTCGAGCGAGGCGGAGGTGAGCCTTCTAGTCCCGCAAGAGGCGCGAGACACTCCTGCGAAGGCAGATGCTTCCCTACAGAATGCCCTTGCAAAACGCCCTGAAATCAAGATGCTCGAACTAAACGTGAGCGCGGCGAAGGCGGGAATCACGCTTGCGAAACTACAGAGCAAACCCTCTATAGGTCTGCGCGGGCAGTACTCCCAACAGACCCCGACGGCGTTGATACATCAAAACTATATGGAGATGGCGGTGGAGATTCGCCTACCGATATGGGATGGCGGCAAGGCGAAGCAGGATACGCAAGAGGCGAAAATACAGGCGCTACGCTTAGAGGCTATTCTCAACGAGACAAAAGCGGGTATCGCCCTCGAAGTAAAGCAAACGTGGCTCAAACTCGGTGAAGAGCGCGAAGCGATTGCCCTCGTGAACACGCAGACCAAAGAGGCTACCGCCCTGCTGACCGTCGCAGAGAAGGCGTATGAAGTTAATAAGGGGACGGCGGTTGAGGTCAAAGAGGCGCAACGCCGATGGCGCGAGGCTTTAGAAAAAGGGAACCTCGCGCAGTTCAACTACCTGTTGGCTTGGGTGGATTTCGACCACGCTTGCGGAGATTCGCTTGTGGAGATGAAGGACGCGCTTCCGAAAAAGCGGTAGCGGGGAAAGCGCCCATACCCTTCCCGAAAAAGAGCAAGCGCCTGATACTTTAAGGTTTTCGCACTACTATAACCACCCTATCCCAACCCTTGCCCCTTCACAAGGGGAAGATTTAGAAGGGGTGGCAGGGTCAGTGCGATAAGCCTTCCGCGTTCCACCCGCCCGTCCCTGAACCCCTTTCGGGAAGGGGGCTAGGTATTTCGCGGTTAATCTTCCCAAAAGAGAGAGGTTCAATGAGGACACAGTACTGGCTAGGAGGAGGGGCATTTCTCGTCGCGCTCGCATTCGGGGCGTTTATGATGAAGCCTCGCGTCGGTAACGCCGAAGCGGAACCTGCGAAGCCCAAACAAGCGCAAAAAATCGTTGTGGATCCCGCCCCTGCGCCAAAGGAGAGCCTGCAAGAGTCTGAGGGGGAGTTGAGCCTAACCGGAAGCGTGGTTTCCGATAGCAAAGCCACGCTTTCAACGCGGCTACCTGCTCGAATTGTGGGAGTAAGCATTTCAGAGGGCACAGCGGTCACTGCGGGGCAAGTGGCTATTCAACTCGACGACAGCGAGATGCAAGGGCAGGCGCGAACCGCTTTCGCAGGGCTGAACACCGCGATAGCGATGGCGCGTAAAGCCGAGGAGGGGCTGAAAGCGCAACTACTAAAAGCCGATAGCGACATTGCGACGGCGCGTTCCGGCGTTCAGCAGGCGGAGATAAAACGCCAACAGGCGGTACTAGGGCGAGACGCTCTCAAGGGAGATAGTTCCGCCGAAAAGAGGCTTGCCGACGAAGCCGTGCGAAAAGCCGACATCGGTCATGAACAGGCGATTCGCACGCGCAAAAGCCTAGAGGAGTTGGCAAAAGTAGGAGGCGTGTCGCGCAACGATTTGCAGGGCGCTATCGCAAGCGAAAAAGCTGCCGCGTCGGATGTGAACTCTGCCCGCGAACAGCGCAAACGCCTTGATAGCGGAGCTACCCCCCAAACCTCCTACCGTATCGCGCTCGCGGATAAGGATATTGAGACGGCGGAGGCGGGAGTGCATCAGGCACAAGAGGGGCTAAAACTCTCGAAGGAGGCGCAAACGCGCGTCCGTGATGTGGGAGTACAGGATATAAACGCCGCGAAAGCCGTAACAGAACAGGCGAAAGCGGGCTGGCGAACAGCGCAGGATAGTGCCGATTCTCTGCGCCTTCGCGCCCCGTTCGCAGGAGTCGCAACCGCTATAAACGCCAAAGCCGGAGAGATGGCGCAACCCGGTATGCCGCTCGTCACCATTATTTCCCTTACAGGCTTACGGGTAGATGCTCTCGTAACGGCGCGTCACCTCGCTCGTCTGAAAGAGGGGCTACCCGCTACGGTGCAGGTGGATACCCTCCCAAATCGCACGTTCGCGGCGCGGCTCTCACAGATAGCCGCTACCTCGGAGCCTGATGGACGCACCTTCCGTGTGCAGTTCCGCTTCGTCTCTCCCGTCACTCTTTCGCCCGGACAGGTCGCCCGTGTTCGGCTCTCCCCTGCTCGACTGTAACGCCAAATGTGGTTCACCCGACTCGCCATCTCTCGCCCTATTCTTATCTGCATGGCTCTCCTCGCCATAGGAGTGCTGGGCTTACGCGCCTACTCGCTTCTCCCCGCAGAGTTAAACCCCCGCGCCGATATACCTATACTGATGATAACCACCGTCTATCCGGGCGCGAACTCCGTCAAAGTGGAGTCGCAGGTCACGAAGCCGCTAGAAGACGCAGTGGGAACTACGCCGGGGGTAAAAGAGGTCTCCTCGTCGTCACAAGCCAACGTTTCGGTAGTAAGCGTAGAGTTTCAGGTAGGGCATAACCTCGAAGTCGCTCTTTCCGATGTGCGAAGCCGTATTGACGGAGTGCGTTCACAACTACCGGGAGAGGCGAGTTATCCGGTGGTCGCGAAACTGGATATCAACGCCCGCCCTATCCTCCAACTCGGTATCGGAAGTAAATCGCTTAGTCTGCGTGATATGCGCGGTCTGGTGGACAACACTATTCGCCCGCGTCTTGAGCGCGTCTACGGAGTGGCAGCGGTACAGGTAGTGGGGGGTGTAGCGCGTGAGATTCAGGTGGAGGCGGATAGCCGAAAACTTGCGGAACACGGAATCACTATCAGCGATGTTGTGACCTCTCTCAAAGCGGCGGGGCGCGACGTGCCGGGCGGAAGCGTCCATCGGGTGGACACGTCTACTAGCGTGCGCGTTTCGGGGGCGTTCACCTCCCTCAAAGCGATTCGTAATACGCAGATACTCGCGCCGCAGGTCATGCAAGCGAACGCCCTGCGTCAATCGCAAGGGGCGGGAGATGCCTTGCCCGCCCCTCCAATAACCGTCGGGGACGTGACTACCGTGACGGACGGCAAAGCGGAGCGGAGCGAAATCAACCGCGTCAACGGTGTGGAGGGTGTGTCGCTATTTATCTCCCGCGCCTCCGACTCCAATACCGTAAAGGTGGTGGACGGAATCATGGAGGCGTTGGCTGAGTTGCGCCCCTCCCTGCCCCCTGATTTGACGGTTGTTCCCCTCAACAACGATGCGGTGATGGTGCGCTCCGCACTAGAAGACGTAAACGCGAGCCTTATCCTGGGTTCTCTTTTGGCGATGGGGGTCGTGCTTCTCTTTCTGCATAACCTACGTGGAACGCTCATCGTCTCTATTGCGATACCCACCTGTATTATCGCCACGTTTCTGGTGATATGGGCGGCAGGTTTTACGCTAAATCAGATAAGCCTCTTGGCTCTGTCGCTCTCCGTCGGGATACTCGTGGACGACTCGATTGTCATTTTGGAGAGTATTACGCGCCACCTCAAGATGGGCGAAACGCCCGTCGAAGCGGCGTTAAACGGGCGTAAAGAGATAGGTTTCGCCGACCTGACAACAACCCTCGTGGATGTCGTGGTCTTCGTCCCTATCGCCTTCATGGGCGGAATTATCGGGAGTTTCTTCCGCGAGTTCGGCTTGACCATCGCCACCGCTACCCTCCTTTCGCTCGTCGTCTCGTTTTCCGTGACTCCTATGCTTGCGGCGCGTTGGTATAAAAAGGGCGAGGATGTCACCCCGAAACGCGGCTTTTTCCTGTTATTTGAGCGGCTCTACCTCTGGCTAGAAAAGCGGTATCGGAGGGTAATAGCGGGGGCGTTGCGGCGCAGAGCGGCAGTGGTTATCGGAGGGGTAGGGCTACTCTCGGTCGTTTTCTGGTGGTCTTTGCCAAAACTCGGCACAGAGTTCATGCCCGGCATAGACCAGAGCCTTCTTTCGGTGAATATCGAACTGCCGCCGGGCGCGAGTCTGCAAGCCTCCGAGCAGGTCGCGCTAAAGGTCGAAGAGAGGCTGAAAAGCATCCCCGAAATGACGGCGATAATCTCTAGCGTGGGCAAAATTGTGGGAGGCTTCGGCTCTATTCCGCAAGAGGGTGAGCAGTATGGGCAGATAACCGTGCTTCTAAAAGATAAGCGTCACCTGCTAGACGGCTTTCTGGGCGATAAGGGGACGCGCACTCGTAGCGACGAAACCATCGCGGATGAACTGCGCGGCGCACTGAAACGTCTGGGCGGGGAGACGGGTAGTAAAATATCGATAGCGGCGGTGCGTTCGATTCAGGGGCTTTCGTCGGGAGTGCAGTTCCAACTGCGCGGGAGCGAGATTGAACCTCTGATGAAGTTCGCGGAGGAGGCGCGTCAGAAGGTCGCAAAGATACCCGGCGTTCTCGACCCCGCTCTTTCAGTGCGAACGGGCGAGCCGGAGATTAGCGCGGAGATAGACAGAGAACGCGCCGCGCAGTTGGGGGTGCCGGTGAACCTTGCAGGGGCGATTGTGCGTGACGCGCTTACGGGCAACACGGATACGGTCTATCAAGAGAAGGGGAGGGACTATCCCATTCGGATACGTCTCTCCGCCGATGAGCGGAACAGTGTCTCTGACATTCAGAATATCGTTGTGGGAAGCGAAGGGAGCGGCTCAGGGCAGGCGATTACTCTGGGCGATGTGGCGCGAATCTCTCGTAAAACCGCCCCCGCGAATATCGAACGCCATAACGGGCAACGCTCTGTCGTTCTCGCTGCGAGCCTCACTTCGTCGGGTGCGTTGGGGGATGTCACAAAGGAGTTCCGAAAGGTCTTCGATTCGACACCGCACGAGGGAATCACCTACTCCGAGGCGGGCGACGCGAAGACGATGGAGGAGAACATTCCCCACTTCGTGTTCGCACTCGGCTTGGCGGTCATACTGGTCTATGTGGTGACGGCGAGCCTCTTCAACTCGCTGGGAACACCGTTCGTTATCATGTTCACCCTGCCGATGGCTCTTATAGGGGCGTTCGCGGCACTGGTGATGACCCGCGACTCGCTTTCGCTGGTCTCCGGCATCGGTATTATTATGCTGATGGGCTTGATGGGGCGAAACGCGATTCTGCTTTTGGACTATACGAACACACTGAGAGAGCGGGGCGCGACACAACGCGAGGCACTGATAGAGGCGGGCGCGACGCGCCTCCGCCCTATCCTGATGACGACAACCTCCACGATTGCGGGTATGCTTCCCGTCGCTCTACGAATAGGGGAGGCGGCGGAACTACGCGCTCCTATGGCTATCGTTGTGATTGGCGGTCTGCTAGTCTCCACCGTGCTGACCCTCGTGATGATTCCCGTTATCTATAGCCTGCTGGACGACGCGCTGACGAAGGTGATACGACGAAAGGAGCCATGACACGCGGAGCCATATTTTCCACCAACTTTATAAGCTTCTATCGGAGGTGGCAGGGAGTATCGAAAAGGCTACCCTATGAACTTACAGTCCTACATAAAGGCGTTAAAACAACCTGATGACGAGGTATATGCAGAGGCGGAAGCGAAACTCTTGGCGATGAAAGAGGGGGCAGCACCCATTCTTCAACAATCGCTTGACAAGATGGTAGAGAGAAGCAAAATGCAAAATGCGCTTAGCGGTGTCGCTATGATTGCTTTCGTACTCCTATTCTTGGGTCTTATGTCCTTTCGGGATACGCTAGTAATGTGCGCTGCATTCCTTGTTTGCCTAGTACTTCTCATGTCTGCCCTCAAAAGTACTCTGCTTAAATCGGTCATCTCAAAAAACTTTTCGCAATCTGAAATGACTATCGCCGCTCCCCGTCTCATCGCTACTGCGGTGCAACTTGAGGTTGACGGGAATCTTCCGCTACTATTCAATATTGTACGCTGACAGCCCAGTAATGGATGTTATACTCACGACTTTACGGAAAATGGATAGTGAACAGTATTTTCGGCTACCGCTCTCTTATCGCAACTATATTTTTCGTCTTCTAAAACAGCATACCACCTTTTTGTGCGGGGGGGAGGGGGGAAACAATTCAGGGTGGATCCCCCCATCAGGAACACCTCGGTCGGAATACGACTTGCCTATCTCACGTGCTATTATGGAGCTCTACGTGCGGGTAGGCGAAACGGGCAGGTCGCCGTATATAAAAGATATTGCTGACAGCTTCTTTCCAAAACACCTTATCACCGCACATATTATTAAAAAATATGCTGAAGCGACTCTAGCGGTATTGGATGCTACCCCTCCACGAGATATGACGCTTCTGAGACCTGCAGAGAGACCCCCCAACCACGAAGACCTGCTGACTCCTGTCCTCGCCGAAGAGGAAACGGAACTGCTCAGGGCATCCGATAAGCCCCCAGAAAAGTAAGTGCTTCTCACAGGTCCGCCTCTGAAACACAATCAGGGCATTATGCTAATAGGAACGACAGAATGAACTTACAATCCTACATAAAAGCGCTGAAACAGCCCGATGAGAAGGTCTACGCGGAGGCGGAAGCGAAACTCCTCGCGATGAAAGAGAGCGCCATCCCTCTGCTACAGCAAGCCTTGAATCCGTTGATACAGAAAAGTAAACTCAGAAACACGCTCGGTTGCGCTACTCTCCTCGCCACTGCTGTCGTTCTATGGCGGCTCCCTTTTGCGTGGGAGAGCGGATGGAACTTCGCTGGCGTTGTCGTCGGAGTATGGGTCACCGGCGCAATTATTGACAGTATGCTCTCTGAACGTGTCATCTCCTCACAATACTCGAAACAAGAGACGATTGTTGCAACGCCTAGACTTATCGCGACAATTGCACAACTAGATACCGAAGGGCAGGTTCCGCTCCTCTTCGATATTCATAAGTGGACGTACTCTCTACAGCAGTACACTAAGCAAAAATATATAGATACGTATCGCGAGAATCCGTTTATGAAGGCTATACTCTCGTCGTTTCGGAACATGGAGAGCGAACAGTACTACCGCCTGCCGCCCCAGTATCGAGGCTATATCCTGTGTCTTCTCAAAGAACACACTGCTTTTATGTGCGGGAGGCAGGGACCTCGTTACAGTCCCTCGCGGTCATCTGATGATGGTCCGACGGGACTTCCTTACTCTGATTATGACCTAAAAATCTCCCGCGCAATACTAGAACTCTATGCGCGGGTAGGCGAAACAAGCAGGTCTTCCTATATAATGAAAATTGCGAACACTTCTTTCGCTAACCATCTTGTGACTGCGCGTATTGTCAAAAACTACGCCGAAGCGGTTCTTGCACGGCTGGATGCTGTGGAGCCACGAGATATGACTCTCCTGAGACCTGCGGAGAGACCTCCTAACTACGAAGACCTACTGACTCCTATCTTCACCGAAGAGGAGACGCAACTGCTCAGGGCTTCCGATAAGCCCCCGGAAAAGTAGCCTACCTCAAAAATCAACCGTGTACGCAAAATACTGTTCGCCTACGGAGTCGGTTTGGGCTACCCACTCGCCTTTCGGGTTCAAGATTCCAGAGGGCGCGGAGCAGGGTAGGTTAGTAGGAGCGCAGTTGTCCACGGTGACTATCCAGAGTCTCCCTGACATGGCTCTCACGCGCAGATTCGACTCGTGGAGATGCCAGAAGACCTTTGAGAGCGGACCGCCATCCCGTCCGCCATTCACCGCATGAAAGATAACCTGCGTCCCTAGTTCAGCGTGTTGTTGGGTGAGGTGGGGGTCGGGCATGGGGGTACACATCGGATTTGCCCAGAGGTCGTTGCAGATAAGCCCTCCCGCGCTCACGCCGTTTATGTCGAAGGTTCTCAGGGGCGTTGTCGCGTAGTCGTTGATCTCTCCTTGTGTGGGTTGCGTCATGGTTCCGCAACGCAGTATCTTGCTATGAAACCCCAGAAACGCGCTCTCTTTCGTATAGAAGCGAATCTGGTTATAGCAGAGTCCGTCGCTCGGCTCCACAAAGCAGGTTCCCAACGCCAAAGCGATTCCGCACTGTCTGGCATAATCCGTTACCTCTTTCAGAGCCACTTCCACCTCCTCCACGTCGAAATGGGGACGATAGCCGCTTAGAGAGCCTTCCGGCGTAAGCAGAATATCGGCTTTTTCCGCCGCAGCGAAGTCTATGGCGCGGCGAAGCGTCGCGACATTAGTAGGTATGTCGTTTGTAACGGGGATTTGCGCCCCAGCAATACGTAGTTTCATCTAGTCTCTTCTCCTTCACTCTTACGGTAATATCTCCAACCTACACTCCACAGCACCCCATAGTAGGCGAACACAAGCCATGCCGGAGGTGAGGGCGTGTTGATAAGCCCACCATCCACCCCTCCCCAGAACTGTACGAAAATCATCACTGCTTTCAACAATACTTTCAACATTTCAACAATAGGAGCGGATAAAATCGGGTGAATAGCACCCAGAAACGCACTGATAAAACCTAGTGCCAGAATCGGAGTAATAAGCGGTACAACCATCAAGTTCGCAAATACAGAGGTCAGCGAAACACTATTAAAATAGACGGCGACAAGCGGAAAAGTCCCGGCTTGCGCCACGAACGAGACAGCAAAACAGGTTAGAAGATAGCCCAATATAGGGCGAATAGCCTTCTGCGTACGGGTTTCATCAGGAATTTTCTTTTTGATTTTGCGAATCCAACCCAGACAGGAGGGCATAAACAGAACGAGTGTTATCACCGTTGCAAAGGAGAGTTGGAACCCCGCCTCCATCAGCGAAAAAGGGTTCAAAGTAAGTAGAATCAGCGCGGCAAAGGCAACTGCGTTCCACCAGTCTGGTTCACGTTCAACGATACGCGCAAATAGGTAGACAGAAGCAATAACCACCGCTCGAATCACGGCGGGTCTCCCTTCTGCAAGAAAGGCGTAGAGAATCAGCCCCCCCATCGTAAGAAGAATCGCCTTACGTCGTGAAAACCGACACCCCTGCAAGAGTGCCAACAGAAGCCCTGCTACAATCCCAACGTGTAGTCCTGCTGTCGCAAGAACATGGATTGTGCCTGTCCTCTCAAAGTCATCGCGTACAGTCCCCGCAATACTGTTACGCTCACCAAAGAGAATTCCGTTCAAAACACTTGAAAATTCAGGTGACAAATGTATCTCTGAAGACCGTATTAGGTGCTTTCGCAGTGCGAAAATCATAGATAGAAACGGATTACCACTGCTTGAATGTGGCAGTGTTTCCAGTCGTTTTGAAGTGAGAGTCGCATATATACCCTGTGTCTTTAAGTACTGTGCGTAGTCGAAACCACCCGGATTACTCTGCCCTTGCGGTATCTTTAACTCTCCTAAGAGGCGGACTTTTGAAGCATAGACGGGTATCGGATTCGGGGAGCTTTTCGTCCAGTAGGTGTAGACCTCTAGCGTCCCCTCCGCGCTCTGTGAGCCCTCGAAAGCCTTCTTCTGAACACTTTCTACAGCTAGGCGAAAATGAAGCCTAAAGTTACTATCTCGGCTTTTGACCTCCACAGCCTCTACATCTGATACCAATACGCCTGTCACACTAATAACTGATGGGGTGAAGGTAGAAATAGCATTTTTCGGAATGTGATTCGCAAGGCTCATACGCCAAAACCCGAGTAAAACTGTCGTTATACAGATAGCAAACACCCCATAAGAGGAGCGCGGACGTAGGGCAAAAAGTAAGAGCGTGGGAATAAGTAGTGCAACACAAACAAAAAGTAAAGCAGGAGCAAAAACGAACAACAGTATCCCCAAAATAAAGGAAAAAGTGATACTGATGAGAGGGCGAAGGCTCATGTTACCCCTCCTTTAATCTGTCAGGCGGCACACAGGACAGAGGCTATATTCGGTGTTCTGCGCCGCTTGACATCGCCTACAGACCTTCCAGCCGCGTTCAATGCGCCAGTGCCGAAGCTTAGCATCTAGCATCAGACGGTGGGCTATTTTTTCGCGTATTACGTCGTCTTTAATGTAGATTAGCTCTTCCAGTTGTGCCCTAAGCTGCCCTCTCTCGGCAGGCTCTAATACGACTGTTTTTAACTCTTCGAGTGGGGGAGTTTCAGGCTCAACTGGAGCACTCTCTTTTTTCAACTTCCTTACGCGAAAACGAATATCTGTAATGCGCTGTTTACCCAGTAATCTATTCAATTCAGCAAGAATACGAGGCTTGTAGAGGGTTAATTCGTGCGACCATACGGAGCTTTTAGTATTTACAAAGAGAACTCCTCCATTAACACTCTCTGCCTCTGTAGAGCCTCCCGCCTGTGGCCCCACTACACGCTCCCAGTAGAGTACCGCGAGATTCTCCCGTAGCTGCTCTGCACTCTCATGATTCTCCATTGCGTGAGAGACGGAGTGCATCGCTTGAGTAAGCATGGCGGCAAGGGGTCCCTGCTTCCCTTGAAGGCGATGCCTCAAACCGTCGTCTATGCGCTGTGCCTCTTCAGGGGATGCTTTCGACCGATTCAGGGGCTGTTTCGGGCTTGGAGACCGCTTTTTCTGTGAGGATTCGGCTATTTCGGGATTTTTTTCGGACATCAGGTGTTACCACTCCATTAGCAATTTGAAAGGTTGTTGCCTCCGCCAGTATCTCTTTTGGAAAAGGGCGCAGGCTGGTGCAGGTAATAAACGTTTGACAGCGACGGCGTATCCACTCCAAAAGATGTGCTCGCCGGTTGTCGTCTAAATCGCTCATCACATCGTCGAGAAGCATTATCGGCGGCTCTCCAACATAGTCTTGAATTAGTTGAAATTCAGCAAGTTTGAGAGCGAGAGTCGCGGTTCGTTGCTGCCCCTGCGAGCCGTAGAGCCGTGTTTCCGCCCCATCAATGAAGAATCCAATATCGTCGCGCTGGGGTCCTAGCAGTGTCGTGCCTCTACGCGCCTCTTCTAGCCCCATCTCCGACATCTGCTCGCGAAACGCCATTGCGATTGCCTCCGTGTCACTCAGAGGCGATTCCGTGCGAGTCTGGGAAGTGGACTCACTGGCAGGAATCCCCTCATGAATCTCATGCAGATACTGCATCTCCCTGTTTACCTCTCGAATCATCGAGTTATCAACAAGGTCAGTTGAAACTGTTGAGAGTTGGGCAGGTTTTGGTAAGCGAATACTCGGCAGATAGCGAATTTCAAGACTCTCTTTGCCGTCCGTCAGTTCACGATGTACCTGATTCGCCAATGGAGCCAGCCTTGCGAGGTAGAACTGCCTCTTCTCAATAATAGGTGCTCCATAGTTTATCAACTGCTCGTTCCACACGTCTAGCCCCAACTCCTTTGGAGGACGCGGACGATCTCTCAACTCTTTCAACAGGCGGTTGCGTTGCGCCAAGACACGCTTATAGTGTCCCAAGTCGTAGATATAGCGTGGACTTATCTGTGAAATCTCCACATTGAGGTAGTGCCGTCTGTCTGCTGGCTCTCCTGTCACAATAACGAGATCTATAGAGCCAAAGAAGACGGCGTTGAACTGCCCTAGCACATCCACCACGCGCCCCCGCCGACTTCCGTTGATTTTGACCTCTTTTTTGTCAGTTTGAAAAACAGATATCTCTAAGTCCACATCCCCCTGACACTCTCGAACTATATCTGCCATAACATGAGCCATTTCGCCACCCCGGCAGATAAGTTCGGACTCCCTGCTTGCACGAAGCGAACGAGTGGTAGCCAGTAGCGAGAGGGCTTCTAGTACGTTTGTCTTGCCTTGTGCGTTCTGTCCATAGAGAATGTTTACCCCATCTCCGGGAGTAAGATCGAGGGAAACATAGTTCCGAAAATGACTCAGTTTTAGATGGCGAACGCGCATTGAGTTTTAGGACTCCAGAGGAGAGGTAGTATAACAAAGAGCAAAGTTGAAAGTAGATACAATTTAGAAT